>JAKJAE010000051.1 GCA_022707665.1 Chloroflexota bacterium | reverse complement strand
GCGGAGATGCTGCGCAAAGGCCGCGAGCGTGCGTCAGGGGCTGAAGGAGCAGGCTGTCTGCCCCCATCCTGAAATGCACCCAACGGCACACCGGTCGTTGCCGTATACACATGGATGTGCTACACTATACACATTGCGGTCCAGGGAGGGGCGATGGCCGAGACAATACGCACGAACGTCGTCCTGGATCAGGATCTGGTCCAGGAGGCACTGGAGCTCACCGGGCTCAAAACCAAACGGGCTGTCATCGAAGAGGCCTTGCGCGTGCTCACCTCGCTCAAACGACAGGAGCGCATCCGCGAGCTGCGGGGACAGCTCCATTGGGAAGGTGATCTCGACACCCTGAGAACGGATGACGACGCCGATGATGCTGGTTGACACATCAATCTGGATCGACTACTTCAACGGCGTCGTAACGCCACAGACCGACCGGCTGGATGTGGCCCTGGGCCACGAGGCTGTCTGTCTGGGTGATATCGTCCTCTGCGAAGTTCTCCAGGGATTTCAGCGACAGGATGAGTTTGAGCGAGCCAGAGACGCGCTGTTGACCCTTCCCATCCATACGATCGGAGGCGTAGAGCTCGCGCTCAGAAGCGCCGAGGCCTACCGGATCTTGCGGCGGCAGGGCATCACGATCCGCAAGACCATTGACTGTCTGATTGCAACGTTTGCCATCGCCCATAATATGACACTGCTCCACAACGACCGGGACTTCGACCCGTTCGAGGCCCATATGGGCTTGAACGTAGTCCACTAGCCGCTGCGACGTCAGGAATGAATACCGGAGTCCTGCGTGCCACGGCTGCATAGCGCAGATAACAGGAGACCTATGAAGACACTCCCCCTCGGGAACACCGGCGAGAACGTCAGCGCGCTCTGCCTGGGCGTGCTCTACTATGGCAACCGCATCGGCAAGGATCAGTCCTACCATCTGATGGACCGCTACGCGGACGCCGGCGGCACCTTCTTCGACACCGCCAACATCTACTCCCACTGGATCGAGGGCTTCAAGGGCGGCGAGAGCGAGACCGTCCTGGGCCAATGGATGGCCGACCGCGCGAACCGCGCCCGGATGTTCGTCGCCAGCAAGGTGGGCTTCGCCTACCCGGGGGTCGAGGCTGGCCTTCGGGCGGAGCAAATTGTGACCGAGTGCGAAAAGAGCCTCCAGCGGCTGCAGACCGACGTCATCGACCTCTACTACGCCCACGTGGACGACCGCACGACCCCGCTTGAGGAGACGCTCGAAGCCTTCGACCGCCTGGTCTGGACCGGCAAGGTCCGCTATCTCGGCGCCAGCAACTTCCTCGCCTGGCGGCTGGAGAAGGCCCGCCTGCTCAGCCGTGCCCACGAATGGATGGAGTACTGCTGCATCCAGCAGCGCTACACCTACCTGCGGCCCAAACCCGGCGCCACCTTCGGCGCCCAGATCAGCGCCAACGACGACCTGCTGGACTACGTCGCGAGCGAGGGAGTGACGCTCCTGGCCTACTCGCCGCTCCTCAACGGCGCCTACACGCGTGCGGACCGCGGCTTCCCGGGGCAGTACCTCGGGCCCGACAGCGACGCCCGACTGGTGGCCTTGCGCGCCGTCGCCGGGGAAACGGGCGCCACGGCCAACCAGGTCATCTACGCGTGGATGATACAGAGCGCACCCTCCCCCATCATCCCGCTGATGGCGGCAAGCGACGACGCGCAGATGACGGAGAACTTGGGCGCGCTCGAGGTAACCCTGAGCGGGACGCAGATGGCCCGCCTCGATGAGGCTGGGGCGTAGGGGTGACTCTGACGGGCAAACGCCTGCTCGTAGCAGGATCATAGTCCACACACGGCCCGTGTCAGCTATAATCGGTTCAGGTCGCAGCCTGCTATGACAGGCAAATGGTCGCCACGCGGAAAGGTAGTAACGGTAATGAGTATCCTGCTTGATCGCATCGAGATTGACCCGGGGATTTGCCACGGCAAGCCCGTCATCCGTGGCTTGCGCTATCCCGTTGAGAGTATGCTCGAGCTGATGAGTGCGGGGATGACGATTGATGAAATCCTCGCCGACTACGAGGATCTGGAGCGTGAAGACCTGCTCGCGGTTCTGGCGTTTGCCACGCGGTTGAGCCAGGTCAAGCGTATGGAACCCGTCGTCGCATGAACTTCCTGGTTGATGCGCAGCTACCTCGACGGCTGGCATATCGTCTGCGCGATGCCGACCACGATGCGGTACATACGCTTGACCTACCCAACGGCAACCGGTCGACCGACGCGGAGCTCTGCGAGATTTCCGCGCGTGAGCAGCGCATTGTTATCATGAAAGATGCTGATTTTGTCAGCTCATTCCTGCTGGCCCATCAGCCATACAAGCTCCTGTTGATCTCTGTCGGCAACATCCGGAACGCCGATCTTGAGAAGCTTTTTGTCCGGCCGGTCCCGCGATTGCTGCGGCCTTTGCCGCGCATGACTGTGTTGAGCTGAACCGGGCAGCGCTGATCGTGCACAGCTAGCCCGGCAATACCCAGATATTCTGGAGCAACGTCGCCGATTCAGCAGTCAGCCGGCGCATCGTCTGAAGCTGTTGGGCCGGGACATAACCATCCGAGATAGCCAGCCGGTCCTGGCCAGTCGGGCTCATAAAGCGCAGCAAGGAAGCGACCGAGTCAAGGGGCAGCTCCCGTAGAGGCGCCTCCGTCCCCGACAGGGCGATCGCCTGGTAACCCGCGGCCCACAGATCGTCAGTCCCAAGGATCTGCCGTGCCTCTGCCGTATCGACCACCAGCTCCACGCACAGCCTCCCCACCAGGCGCAGGCTGCTGGAACGCACCGTCACGATCCAGACCGTGTCACCCGAGCGCACCCGGTGGAAGTGGTTGCTCCCCAGATGATCGAGCGGACGGCCCGAGCGGAGCAGCGTATCGAACGTCCCCGGGATCCAATAGAGCATGAAGTCGGCCATCAAACCTCAGACCCCTCACCAGCAAGGTTGCCTACGCCTCAAAGTAGTCTGTATCGACCTTTGGAACACGAACAAGGCGCGAGGCGACACCAACCTCGAAATCGATCATCAGCTCGGCGAGCCTCGCGCCATCCACCAACACCACCCGCTCCACCGATCCGGCAAACTCGAATGCCTGCGGCGTGAACGTCGATGTCGTGATGAACACTCCTTTGTTCGCACGTTGTCCGGCAAGCGCTCCATAGAAACCCTGGACGACCGGGCGACCGACAACTCCCTGCCAGCGCTTAGCCTGCACATAAACCTTCTCAAGCCCTAACCGATCCAATGAGATGATACCATCGATACCGCCGTCGCCAGCCCCGCCTACTCGCTGGAGATCGTCGCGGCTGGTCCCATAGCCCATCTTGTGCAGCAGATCCAGCACAATCGATTCGAAGTCCTGAGGAGGGACCTGAGCCAGGCGCTCGAGGATCTCCGCCGCGACCGAGTGTCGCATCTCCTGCAATGCCTGCTCCAGTCGATCATCGGGGCTCTCGGAACTCTCACGAGGTATCGACGACGTCACATTCGCGGTAGTGCCCAACTGTGACCGGAGCCGGACGCCAATGTTGCCAGAAGCAATCTCACCAACCTCGTCATCCGACAGCGGTTGTGGATGATTCTGCACGAAGCTGGCGCCCGCAGGTGTAAGCTTCCAGACGCCTCGCCTCGGGCTGGCTGAATACCCTGCCCGCTTCAGCCGGTCGTGTGCCCATCCAGCGCGGTTCTTATAGACAGCCTGGCCTCCGCTGGGAAGCAACTCGGCACGATCGGCAGTAGATAGACCGAGTGCCACCGCAGCAGCTTCGTGGGCGTCGCGCGCAAGCACACCCTCAGGATGTAGCGCCAGATAGCGCAATATGGGATCGATGAATTTGTCATAAGTTGGCACGGGCATCGAATCACCCCCTACAACGCGGTCGACGGATTAGCATTCATGTGGAATCGAGCTCTTGGCTCCCTACAAGCGACGGACTGTGACCCAACTACTTACAACCGCCGGTCGATCGCCACAAGGAGTGCGTCAAGGAACTCCTGGCGTAGTTGGGCCTCGTTGTAGAGGCCGGAGTGGTAGGCGGCGCGGTTGTCGGTGAAACGCTGGATCAGGTCGAGCACCTGCTGCGGAACGGTCATTCTGCCTCCTCGCCCGATGGTGATAAGACGAGACATCCTGTGCTAGGCGGTTTTGTTGCACGCGTACAACTCAGTATAGGTGGATATTGCGACGAGGGCAAACAGCGGCGTGGGCATGTCGAGGGGGACTTGCCAAAATGCAGGTCTGGACAAAATCATACATAAGAATCAGTGGTTATGTATGATTCTGTCCAAGGCGCCAGCGCCGATCATTGTATGCTCAACAGGGGGGACTCACGACCATGAACTCCTCGCATCAGAAAGTACTCGCGCTGTTTGCTGAGCATCGCGGCGTCCTGTGGACAGAGGAGATTGGCGTGCTGGCAGAGCAACTCATGGCGCTGGCGTCCGCACTGCCGGCGCCCCAGATCCCCCGATCTGAAGACGCCTATGATCTGCGCCCGGGCGGGGGCCAAAAGCCTCTCTCGCGACGCTTACTGCAGTGGCCCGGGCAGCGCCATGATCTTGGCAACGGTGCGGAGATCCAGCCAGCGCTGCGCCTTGGGACGCTGCAATGCCGAGTCCGCCAACCGCGGCAGATCCTCGAGGTCGTGATATTCCACCCGCCCCGCCTGGAAGCCCATAAAGACGCCCGCCGGCTCGGGCTTGCCGGCCTCACCCACCAGGAAGTCGATGCAACGCGCCGCAAGCCGTGTAGCCTGGATGCGGTCGAACGGGGAGGGGTCGCCGCCCTGCTGCATATGGCCCAGCACGGCCTGGCGCACGTCGAATAGGTCGCGTCCCTCCTCGCCGAAGAGCGCGCAGATGAATTCGGTGGTATAGGCAGGGTTGGCGTTCTCGCTGCGGATGACAAGGCCGAGACGCTTGCCACGCTCGAAGCCCTTCCGCAGTTGGGCCAGGTCAGCCTGCAGGTCGGCGAGCGTCACACCCTCCTCGTGGAGATAGACCCGTTCAGCACCGGTCGCCAGACCGCTCATCAGCGCCAGATAGCCGCAGTAGCGCCCCATCACCTCGACCACGTAGACGCGCCGGGAGGCCACGGCATACTGCTTGATCTTGTCCACGGCCTCGACGATGTTGTTCAGGGCGGTATCGGAGCCGATGCTCAGGTCCGAACCGGGGAGGTTGTTGTCGATGGCTGCGGGCAGGCAGATGATGGGGATGTTGAACGCCGGATAGTTCTGGCGTTCCTTGTAGATCATATGCGCCGTCTCGTAGCCCGCCCAACCGCCGATCATCAGGAGTCCCTGGACGCCGTGTTCCTCGAGATGGCGCGCGATGGGATAGAGCTGAGCCTTCGTGGGGACATCGCGGTTACAGCCCAGCTCCGAGCCGCCCCGCGTCGCCCACCCCGCGACGCTCATCCAGCCCATCTCCTGGATTTGGCCCTCCACCAGGCCCTCGACGCCGTTCGTGACACCCAGCATGATGTGCCCCTTGTCGGTTCCCAGGCGAACCGCAGCGCGCACAGCCGTATTCATGCCGGGAGCGGGCGCGCCGCAGTTCATTACAGCCAGGCGCAACCGGGTCTGGCCAGGTTCTGGCGCATGGGGCATCGCGCGCATCAACGTGCGCGCAGTGCGGAAGGACTCCGTGAAGCTCCCACCACGCATCTCCATCGCCCTGTCATAGTCGCGCGCGGCGATGGCAGCGGCAACAGCGCGGGTCTTCTCGACGCAGTACATCAGAGGTGATTTGGCGATGCGGTTCTCACGGATGCCAATGAGCTGGGGCTCCGCGTCGGGGGACGCGGACAGAATCTCTTCGACGGCAGCATGGCCCAGCAGCGTGGTGAAGTAGCGGTCGAAGGCGCTCGGAGCGCCGCCGCGCTGCACGTGACCCAGAATGGTGATGCGGGTGTCCTCCCCCAATCCCTGCTCGATCACGTTTTTCACCCGCTCGGTCGTGATCGGGTTGCCCTCGCGATCTCGGGCGCCCTCGGCGACGATGACCACGCTGTCGCGGTTGCCGGCCTTGCGTCCCGCTCTCAGGACGTCGACCATGCTGGCTTCCCAATCGTCGACGTCGGGCGGGCTCTCGGGGATCAGGACCCAGTCGGCGCCCGTGGCAATGGCGCTCATCATGGCCAGGTAGCCACAATTGCGCCCCATCACCTCGACGACGAACGCGCGCTGGTGGCTGGAGGCGGTGCTGCTGATAGCGTCGATGGCCTCGGCAATGCGGTGCAGCGCTGTGTCGGCACCGATCGTCATGTCGGTGCCGAACATATCGTTATCGATGGAGCCGACCAGGCCGACGATGCTCAGGGAGGCGTGGTCCTGGGCCATCTCGGCGCTGATCTTGCCCTGTTCGACCAGGTCACTGAGAAGCGAGGGCCATTCCTGGCGGAAGGTATTGGCGCCGGTCAGGCTGCCGTCGCCCCCCACCACGACGAGGGCATTGATGCCGTGGGTGACCAGGTTGTAGGCGGCCTGGAGTCGCCCTGCGCGCTCCCGAAAGGCAGCGCAACGGGCCGAGCCGATGATGGTCCCACCCCGGTGCTGCATGCCGCCAACCGAGTCCCACGCCATCTTGCGGATGTAGTCGCCGCCCTCGACCATGCCCTGATAGCCCTCATAGATGGCATAGGCATCCAGACCGTGGTAGAGCGCAGTGCGGACAACGGCGCGGACCGCAGCGTTCATGCCCGGTGCATCGCCGCCACTGGTCAGTACGGCCAAGTTTTTCACCTTATGTGTCGCCATATCTCACCCGCTCCTTGTCGATAGGTCTGAGACACTCGGTTGGACACGATTCTAGACCCAACTTTGGCATGCACAATGAGGAGCCCTGCACGGTTTGGCGCAGCGGTGCTATCATAGCTGGGACCCCTAGCTTGACCCAAGGAGGCATCGATGGCCACGATCCGTCTGCGACCGGCGGAGCCACAGCGCGATTTCGCACGGCTTGCGGCGTTCTTCACGATCCTCGAGGACTGGCCCAGCACCGAAGATGGACTCAGGGAGTTCTACGAGAAGGAGAGGTCGCGGACGGTCCAGGAGGTGGCGGTGGACCCGTCCGACGACGTGCTCGGGTTCTACTGGGCCGAGCGCGACCGGGTCATGCCCGAGCGTGCCTTCCTGTACCTCTACGTGACACCGGAGCAACGGCAGCAAGGGCTGGGAAGCACGCTCTACCGCAGGATGCTCGAGGTCATCGCCCCTCTGCAGGTCGACACACTGCAGGCAAGCGTTTCGGACATCTGCCCCGAGTGCAGGGCCTTTGCCGACCGGCGCGGGTTTGTCGAAGTGCGCCACGGGTTCGCGATGGTGTTGGACCTGAAGTCCTTCGACGACCGCCCCTACGACGCTGTCATTGAGCGGCTGAAGGGCGAGGGGTTCCGGTTCACGTCGATGGCGGAGTTGGGGAACACAGAGGAAGCACAGCGCAAGCTGTATGCCCTGAACGACGCGGCCGCGAGGGACACGCCCGGCACATCGGGGGAGCCCTCCTGGGCATCGTTCGAGGACTTTCAGAAGAGCGTCTGCCAGTCGGACTGGTACCGGCCCGACGGACAGATGATCGTGATCGATACCGGATCTGGTACATCAAGATGATCGCCGAACGGGAGAAGGACGACTACCCTTACAACCTCGACGTGGACGTCACCGAGTGGGGTCCGCAGCCTCCGCTCACCCCATTGGAGGATGGCCAGATCATCGATCTGGGCAACCGCAGGGTCACCGTCATCGCGTGCCCCGGACACACCGCCGGTTCCGTGACCTTCCTGGATGAGGCCACCCGAACCCTCTTCCTAGGCGACGCCTGCAACTGCAACCTCGAGCTAGGCGGCAGCGCACCCGGAACGCCCGGCTTCACCTCGGTCGAAAAGGCGCTACCCTATTTCAAGCGCCCGCAAAGCATGGGGAACCAGTACGACCGCACCTACAATGGCCACTCCGACTTCCGGCCGCTGGGAGAACCCCTGGGGAAGGACGTCCTCCCCGATGCGATCACCGCGGGTGAGCAGATCGTTGCCGGCACAGCGGTTGCAGTCGTCGTGCCCTCACCCTTCCGGCCCGGCGCGGTGCAACACGTCGTGACCGTGGGCCGTACGAACGTTTCGTTTGTGCCTGAGGGGATCCACGAACCCCAGGTACCGCCGATAGACAATCTCCACATATCCTAGCCATCTACCGGAGGCCTCAATGACCGCACACTCCACGACATCCAACGATATGCTCAAGACTCGAACGTGGGCGCACGGCTTCTTCACCCACGCTGCTGATCTGCCTATTTCTTTCAACCTCGATGGCCGGCCCACCCGCGGCATCCCGGACACCTGGTCACCGACGGCTGCGCGCCGCCGCATCGATGCCAACCTCATCGAGACCGTCTTCGAGGGCACTGACCCCGCGTCGGGGCTCACCGTCCGCGTCGAGGTCACGCAGTACCAGGACTTCCCGGTGATGGAATGGGTCGTCTGGCTCACCAACACCAGCTCTGGCCCCACCCCGCTCATCAGCGACATCCTGGCGCTGGATGGCGTGTTCCGGGGTGCGTCGCCCGTGGTGACCCACTGCAACGGCGACTACTACAGCGTCGACGGCTACACACCCGAGGAGACATCGCTGCAGGCAGGCGAAACGCTGCGGTTCGCGCCGCGCGGGGGCCGCGCCTGCGACGGCGCCTTCCCCTACTACCGGGTCGCCTTCGAGGACTGGGGCTTCTCGATGGCCATCGGATGGCCTGCGCAGTGGGCCGTCAGCTACGAGGGACTGCCCGACGGCGTGCGCATCCGGTCGGGCCAGGAGCATACTCACCTGCAGCTGATGCCGGGCGAGCGCATCCGCACACCCCGTATGACGATCCTGTCCTGGTCAGGCGATGCCTTTCGCGCCGGCGACGTCTTTCACGCCGTGAACCTCTGGCGCCGGTGGTATCTGGCCCACATTCTGCCCCGCCCCGATGGCCAGCCCCTGAAGCCGCTCCTGGCTTGCGCAGCCACAGACGAGGGGGAGGAGTTCACCGCGGCGACCGAAGAGAATCAGATCCGCTTCATCGGGGCACACCACCAACGAGGCATCCGCCCCGACGTCTGGTGGATCGATGCCGGCTGGTACCCCTGCTATAACAAGCAGGGCGAACGACGATGGTGGGAAACCGGAACCTGGGTGCCCGACCCGGAGCGATTCCCCAGGGGCCTGAAGCCGGTCTCCGACTATGCCGCCAGGAAGGGCGCCGCCCTGCTGCTCTGGTTCGAGCCGGAGAGGGTGCGCCCGGGCAAGCAGCTTGACGTGGAGCACCCCGAGTGGCTGCTCAGGGCTGAGGGCAACGACAACGCCTTGCTCTTCCTGGGAAATCCGGAGTGCCGCCAATGGCTCACCGACCACGTATGCAAGTTGATCGCCGACAACGGCATCAAGATCTACCGGCAGGACCACAACTTCGAGCCGCTCGAACACTGGCGCCAAAACGAAGCCGGGGACCGCCAGGGGCTGAACGAGAACCTCCACGTCCAGGGCTACCTGCAATACTGGGACGACCTACTCGCGCGCAATCCGGGGCTGTGGATCGACTCGTGCTCGAGTGGCGGGCGCCGCAACGACCTGGAGACGATGCGCCGCTCCGTGCCGCTCCATTACACCGACTACGGCTATGGCGACCACCCGGTCAAGCTGGCGTTCCACCGCACGCTGTTCGAGTGGATCCCCTACTTCAAGGAGGTTACGCTCTCCTGGGACCTCGAAGGCGGCTCCCGATTCGACCACCGGATCGACAGCTTCTCGTTCCACTGCGGTATGGCCGCAATGCTCTTCGCCACGCTCGACATCCGCCGCGATGACTATGACTTCGCCCTCGCTGTGAAGATGATCGATGTGTGGCGCAAAGCCGCCGGCCTGCTGCTCTACGGCGACTACTACGCCCACACGCCGTTCCACAAGCGTGCTGACCAATGGGTGGCATGGCAGTTCGACGCCCCCGAGACAGGCCACGGATTCGTCCAGGGGATCCGGCTGCCGGCTGCTGCCGAGGAAACGCTGACGATCTATCCCCAGGGGATCGAACGCGAGGCCGACTACACCTTCGAGAACCCGGAGACCGGGGAGGACATGGTACTGTCAGGAGACGACCTGCTGCACGATGGCTTCACCTTCGCGCTGCCGCCACGCAGCGGCGCGCTCTGGCTCTACCACAAACAGTAGAACACTCTCTCCAGTGCCGGGGACCTGCCCACGCCACACCCGCCGGAAGCAGCACCCGCCGCTCGATAACCCGCGGTCCCCGGCACTTCAAGCACCCCACAGTGCCGGGGACCTGCCTATCACCCACCCACCGAAGGCAGCATCCGCCGCAACAGAACCCGCGGTCTCCGGCGCTTGGTGCAGTTACCACTTCCCGCGCATCGCCTCATACAGCGGGCGAAGCCTGCCATACAGCTTCAGGTAAACGTCGTTGTACAGCTCGTCGTACATGGCGTGCGCGTCCGGGTTGGGCTCAAACGTATCACCGACCCGCGTCATCTCCTTCACTGCCGTCGGGAAGTCCGGGTGTAGCCCCACGCCCACCGCGGCATCCATCGCCGCGCCCAGACCGCTTGCCTCATAGGTATGGGGACGGGACGCGGGCAGACCAAAGACGTCCGCCGTGATCTGCATCGCCGCGTCGCTCTGGCTGCCCCCACCCACTACGCGCAGCTCGGTGGGGCGCACCCCGCTGCGCCTAGCCGTGCGCTCAGCCCCTTCACGCAACGCGTAGGTCAGCCCCTCCAGGATCGCGCGATAGACGTGGGCGCGAGTGTGAACATCGCTAAAGCCGATGATGGCGCCGCGAGCCTCGGGGCCGGGCAGCTTCAACCCGGGCGACCAATAGGGCTGCAGCACCAATCCCTGCGACCCGGGCGGCACAGCCTCGACCAGCTCATCGAACAGGAACTCCGGCTCACAACCGCGCTCTTCCGCCAGCGACTGCTCGCGCAGGCCGAACTCGTTCTTGAACCAACTCACCATCCAGTAGCCGCGAAAGACCTGCACCTCCAGGTCATAGGAGCCCGGCACCGCCGCGGGATAAGGCGGGATCAGCGGGACGACCTCGATATATCGCCGGTGGGTGGTGTTGATCGTCGCGGTCGTGCCATAGCTCAGACATCCGTAGTGCGACTCCAGACAGCCCGACCCGAGCACCTCACAGGCTTTGTCGGCTGCCGCCGCGGTCAGCGGCAGCCCTGCGGGAATCCCGGTAGCCGCCGCGGCTACCGGCGTGATCTCGCCCAACTGCCCGCCAGGCGGCACGAGATCGATAAGCAGATCCGGGCTGATCGGGACAGCTCGCCACTTCCAGTCCCAGCGCGGCGCCCAGCGTTGGGTCTTGTAATCGAAGGGCAGGTAGCCCACCTGGCTCCCGACCGAATCGACGAAGCGCCCAACGAGGTGATGGATCAGATAGCCGGAGAGGAAGAGATACTTGTAGGTGTTCTTCGCCACCTCGGGCTGATGCACACGGATCCAGTTCCACTCGGCCTCGGCCTGCAGATAGGCCACTGTGCCGCTCGCCCTGGCCAGCTTGAACGCAACGCCCCAGAGCCCACCCACGGGAGGCAGGCCCTCGGTGCGGCGTTGATCCAGCCAGACGATCGCCGGGCGCAGGGGCTTGCCCGCGCGATCGACGTTGATCATCGTGGTCCGCTGGGTGGTGAGCGCTACCGCAGCGATGCTGGCACGATCGACGCCTTCGACCTGCCAGAGCTGCCGACAGGCCTGGCAAAGCGCATCCCAGTAGACCTGGGGGTCCTGTTCCGCCAGCCCTGGCGCCGGCGAGGTATAAGGCTCGATGGGAATGCGCACCTTGGCCACGATACGGCCGCGCGGATCAAACAGCAGCGCGCGCACGCTCTGGGTTCCACTGTCGATGGCCAGCAGGTTCTCAGGTGGCATTGATTGGCTCCACGCGGGTAACGATGCCCGCTATGGTACCCCAAACGGCTGAGATTGCCCGCGCCCTCTTCGCCCCGGAACCCCTCGCAGGGTCCGGAAACCCTGCGAGGGGGAGTTCTGCCCTTGCGAGGGTTTCTGAATCCTCGGTAGCAATAGACACGGCATCGGGGTTGAGGACGCTGGTCAGGCGAATCACCTGCCTTCCATCCTCGACGGACACCACACCCTGAACATCGAGCTCCTCTAGGATAGCGCGACGGAGCTCGATGTCACATCCGGCGCAATCGATGCGACTGGTGATCTGTCGTGCGAACGTGACCAGATCGCGTATCTCATCCTCCCTCAGCTCGTCCTGCTCGATCTGGGTCGTGAGCCGGGAACGCTGCCGTACCAGATCGGCGATCGTGCGGTCGAGCTCGGCCTGCTTCTCGACCAGCGTGTCCCGGTCCATCCGGTCTTCCAGGTACAGATCCAGCAGCTTCTTCCGCTTACGCTCCTCGATGGCGAGCTTGCTCTCTACGGTGCTGAGTTCGCCACGCA
>JAKJAE010000513.1 GCA_022707665.1 Chloroflexota bacterium | reverse complement strand
CCGCGCAAGATCTGGAGCGTGCCCAGAACAGTCTGGAGAATACGCAGCGCGCGATGCAGCGCCGCCGGGAGGCCAAGGACCGGCGCGACAAGGCTGGGCGCGCCTTCGCGGCGAAGAAATCCGAGCCTGCCATATTGCTGGGGGCGATGGCCGAGCGCGCCGAAAACACCAGCGGCGGCATCTCGCGTTTGAACGAGCGCCAGGCTGCCGGCGCCGAAGCGGACCTGGAGGCCGCGCGCGAGCGGGTCGAGATTCTGACGCCGCTGACCATCGACAATGTCAGCGTCCGCGCGGGCGAGCATTTGCTCGGGCCGTGGTCCCTGCGCATCCGCGGGCCCGAGCGCATCGCCATTCGCGGCCCCAACGGTGCCGGGAAGACGACGCTGCTGCGTGCGGCGCTTGGCGCCACGCCGCCGGAGAACGGCGATGTGCGCCGCGCCGAAGGGCGTATCGTGATGCTGGATCAGCATGTCGGCGTTCTGGATCCAACCCTCTCGGTGTTG
>JAKJAE010000512.1 GCA_022707665.1 Chloroflexota bacterium | reverse complement strand
CGCGGGCCCGTCGCAGGCTCTCGCAGAGCTCCTCCTCCCAACCGTCTCCCGGGGGTGCTTCCGGGATGAGGGCGAAGTCGGCGCCACCGGCGATGGCGGCCGTGAGCGCGAGGTAGCCGCAGCGTCGCCCCATCACCTCGACGACGAAGGTCCGCTGGTGACTGGCGGCAGTTGAGGAGATGGCATCGAGCGCCTCGACGATGCGGTGCATGGCGCTGTCGGTGCCGATGGTCATGTCCGAGCCGACGATCCCGGCGATGTGCAAGGTCGGGTGGGTGGCGGCGATGTCGGCGGGCAAGACTCCGTCCGCGGCGAGTTCGGCGAGGAACTGCGGCCACTCGGTGGACAAGAGGTTGGCGCCGGTGAGGCTGCCGTCGCCCCCGACGACCACCAGGCGGTCGATGCCTTGGGCCGCCAGGTGGTATGCCGCCTGCTTGCGACCCGCGCGCTCGCGGAAGGCCGCGCACCTCGCCGTCCCGATGACCGTCCCACCGCGGTGCTGTA
>JAKJAE010000511.1 GCA_022707665.1 Chloroflexota bacterium | reverse complement strand
CGCTAAAAGCCATCTCGCCAACGCCCTGGCCATTGAAGCGCTCAAACGCGACTTCCGCGTGGTCTCCAAACCCACCCATCGTCTGCTGAATGACCTGCACACGGCGCGCGCCAATGGCACCCATGTGCGCCTGCTGAACCGCATTCTGCACTGCGACCTGCTGGTGCTGGATGATTTCGGCCTACAGGTGCTGCCCCCTCAGGCCGTTCAGGATCTATACGAGATCATCACCGAGCGCTATGAACGCGGCTCACTGATCGTCACCAGCAATCGCGCCTTCGATGAATGGGCGGAAGTCTTCAACAATGATCTCCTGGCGAGTGCGGCGCTGGATCGCCTGACCCACCACGCCCACACCCTGACCATCCGCGGCGACAGCTTCCGCCAACGCCACCGCCGAAAGGAGGTGCCCCCAACCCTGACTGAGTAGCACCCTTATTCACCCGCCATGGCCCGACCCGTGGTAAACATGCGTCCGGCGATGCCTGGTAAACACCACCCGACTATGGG
>JAKJAE010000510.1 GCA_022707665.1 Chloroflexota bacterium | reverse complement strand
GGTGGAAACTGCGCTAATCCATTTTATTATGGAATAGCGGACTCGTGCCCCGCACCGAATGGTGCGTTGGTTAGTCCGCACCAGCAATTTAACAATTTAACAATATAACAATTTAGCGATCTCTCTTAATCTCTTAGTATCCTAATATCTTAGTATCTTTTTTTTTAAAACCGGCCGAAGTGGCGGAACTGGCAGACGCGTACGGTTCAGGGCCGTATGGGGTTAAACCTGTGTGGGTTCAAATCCCACCTTCGGCACCAAAACAATAAAACAGATTAAGCGGACGTGTTGGAATCGGCAGACAAGCAAGCTTGAGGAGCTTGTGGGCTCAAAAACCCGTGGAGGTTCAAATCCTCTCGTCCGCACCAGATCATTTTTTTAGCTGGATCCGTAGCTCAGTTGGCTAGAGCGCCCGGCTTACATCCGGAAGGTCACAGGTTCAAATCCTGTCGGATCCACCACTCCGTGATAAAATAAAATAAATTAAGCCAGAGTAGCCAAGGTGGTCACGGC
>JAKJAE010000050.1:318-12591 GCA_022707665.1 Chloroflexota bacterium | reverse complement strand
CATTGCCGCCAAACCGCAGAAGCCCCCCGATGGACAGGCCGCGCGACCGTTGGGTGCCGGGGTTTGGGTCCAGTGCGAACCCGCTATGGGGCATGACCGAGACCGCCAGGACCCGGTCCACGTCGTGGCGACGCGCGATGTCAAAGGGGATGTTGTTGAGGACCCCGCCGTCGATAAGCCACCGTCCCTCGTGCCGGACCGGCGCGAAGAAGAGCGGTAACGCTGCTGTGGCCATCATCGCGGGCAGCAGCGGCCCGCGATCGAGGACAACCAGGTCGCCGCTCTGGAGGTCCACCGCGGTCAGGGCGACGGGGATGCGCAGGTCCTCGAACGTGATCGTCTCGCCGCCCAGGAGCCCGGCAAACATCGGCATCATCTTGCGCTGGTCGAAGATAGCGTGCCGCGAGCGGTCAGGTGAAGCGACATCGAGGATCTTGGTCTTCAGCGCGAAGGCAATGATGTCATCGAGCGGGACGCCGGCACCGTAGGCGCCTGCGACCAGCCCGCCCATGCTCGTGCCCGCGAGGAAATCGATGGGGAGCCCAGCCTCTTCGAAGGTGCGCAGCACGCCGAGATGGACGAGCCCGCGGATGCCTCCGCCGCTCAGGGCCAGCCCGATGCGGGGGGTGCGTGGTGTACGGTGTGGTATCAAGGGATCTGGAATCAAGAATCAGAGAATCAAGAATCACAGAGTCCAGAAGCGAGAAGCAGAGAATCAAAGAGCAGAGGAAACCGGAGAGATGCAGGACAGATCGGTGGATGCTGCGTCGCATCCACCGATCTGCCTCCGGTGATTCTCAGATTCTGTGATTCTTTGCTTCTTTGCTTCACCTTCACTCGCGTTTGATCGCGATCTTCTTGGAGACCGTGACGGCGGTCTTTGGCAGCGTCACGGTCAGGACGCCGTTCTTGAAGGTAGCATCAACCTTGTCGGCGTCAACCTCGGCCGGGAGGCGCACAGCACGGCTGAAGGTGCCGTAAGTGCGCTCTGCGCGATAGGTGTGACGATCCCGGTGCTCGGACTCGCTCTTCTTCTCGCCGCGGATGACCAGCACATCGTTGTCGAGGCTCAGCTCGATGTCCTTCTGGTCGATGCCTGGGAGCTCAGCAGAGACGTGGATCTCCTTGTCACTCTCGACGACATCCACGCGCGGGGTGAAGGCACTCTCCAGATCCTCGGACCAGAAGGGCGACAGGCCGAAGCCGCGCCCGAAGAAGTCTTCGAACAGCCGGTCCATCTCCTGCCGGAAGGTGTCGAGGGCGTAGGTTGCCTCGCCTTCCCGTTCTGAGCTTCTTCGCTCACGTCGCCATGGCATCAGATTGGTCATTGACATAGGGTCTACCTCCTCTCACCATTGTTATGGTATGGTTTTCGATCTATCTCAGATGATAGCACACCAACCTTAGAACTTGATTGGAAGTGTGTTAGAATTGCTTTTGAGGGCTACGCAAACACAGGTATTCCCACTACGAGAATGGAGTGGATATGGCCAAGAGCGACGACTTACGAGGCATGGCCCCGGATCTGGCAGAGCGGATCGTGGCACTGCAGTATGGGCGCGAATCCGATCGGTGGGGGAGGTACGGCGAGATCGGGCGCGCCAAAAGCGTCCGCGATTCCGGCTATCACCTTTCCTATCTGGCAGAAGCAATCGATGCTGATGACCCTTCACTTTTCGTGGAGTACGTCGCCTGGGTCAAGGCGTTGTTCGCGAATCTCGGATTCTCGGAGAGCGTGCTTCCGAACACGCTGGCCTGCACCCGAGAGGTCCTGGCAGAGTCGCTCCACGTACAGGCACGAGAGGGAGCACTTGTCATTCTGGACGCGGGAATCGAGAGCCTGCAGTCTGCACCGACCGATCTACCCAGTCTCATCGGGGGAGCAACCCCTCTGGACGACCTGACGCACGCGTACCTGGACGCTCTGCTTCGCGGTGACAGGCAGACGGCAAGTCGCGCGATTCTGGATGCTGTGGAGCAAGGGATGTCCGTCCGTGACATCTACCTGCAGGTGTTCCAGCGAAGCCAGCGGGAGATCGGGCGGCTATGGCAGACGAACCGCATCAGCGTGGCCCAGGAGCACTACTGCACGGCTGCCACCCAACTCATCATGTCCCAGCTCTACCCCTATATCTTCACGGGGACCCGCAAGGCACAGCGCCTGGTCGTTGCATGTGTGGATGGGGAGCTGCACGAGATTGGGGCGCGAATGGTTGCCGATTTCCTGGAGATGGAAGGGTGGGACACCTATTTCCTCGGTGCAAACACGCCGCCTGAGAGCGTCCTTCGCACTGTCGAGGAGCGCCAGGCGGAGGTTCTGGCGCTGTCCGCCACGATGACGTTCCACGTAAGCCGGGTCTCTGAGTTGATCGCTGGGCTGAGAGCTACCCCTGCGTTGTCCGAGACATCGGTGCTGGTTGGAGGGTATCCGTTCAACATTTCGCCCGACCTGTGGCGGCGCGTCGGGGCCGATGGCTATGCTCCTGATGCCGCATCCGCCGTTGCCGAAGCGGCAAGGATCGCTCACCGATGATTTCCGATGCTCCCGAGCGTGGTATTGCCATGTTGTGTGACGAGGAGGGCGTCGTTGTCACAGTCCTCCGCGATGCTCTGGACCTGGGAGAGGCGCTGACGCCCGGCGTGCTCTTCACGAGACTTGTCGACCGGGCCAGCCTTTCAAAGGCACTCAGCTTCCTGGTGACGCTGAAGGCCCAGGGGGCGGCCTTCAATTGGGAGCTCAATCTGCCCAGGGACGGGCAGATGGTCACGTTGCACTTTGCGGGTGGCAGGTCGGATGATGGCCTCTTGCTCATCGTGGGCGCTGCTAACGGTCGCAATGCAGCAGCGCTCTTCGAGGATATGATGCGCATGAGCAATGAGCATGTCAACCTCCTGCGCGAGGCGCTCAAGGATCGCACGCGCGCTGAACACGACGCCGAGTTGTATAACGAGATCAGCCGCCTGAACAACGATCTCGTGGCCACTCAACGTGAGCTGGCAAAACGCAACGCCGAGCTTGAACGATTGAACGAGGAGAAGAACCGCTTCCTGGGTATGGCCGCCCACGACCTGCGCAATCCACTGCACCTGATCCTTGGTCACGCGGAGTTCTTGCTCGACGAGAGCCTGATGGCAAGGGGTCTCGATACCCGCCAGTTTCTGGAGGTGATCCGGACGTCGTCGCTCTTCATGAGCAACCTGATCGATGACTTGCTGGATGTCGCCAAGATCGAGTCGGGTGAGCTGTCGCTTGACCTGGCTCCAGTGGATCTCGAGGATGTGGTACGGCGCAACGTCGCCCTCAACCAGACACTTGCCGTGGGCAAGCAAACCGAGATTCTGCTCCGCTGCGCGCCACTACCTGCCGTCGTCGTTGATGCAGGCAAGATGGACCAGGTCCTCAACAACCTGATTAGCAACGCGGTGAAGTTCTCGCCGCCCGGCAGCCGGGTTGAGGTCGATTTGCGAAGCGAAGGCGATCGGTTTACCATCAGCGTGCGCGACCAGGGTCCGGGTATCTCGGAAGAGGACCAGGCCAAACTGTTTCGCCCCTTTCAGCGGACCCGTGCGCGGGGGACGGCTGGGGAGAAGAGTACGGGTCTGGGGCTTGTGATCGTGAAGCGCATCGTCGAGGGGCACGGTGGCTCGATATGGTTGGAAAGCTGTCTGGGCGAGGGGACCACGTTCTATGTGTCGGTTCCCTGTATGCCATCGCAATAAGCTGGGGCGATGTAGGAGATGGCGGTCAGGTAGTTCGCCTAGGCCCATCCTCACGAGGAGGTACGATGCCAAAAGCCCGCATCCTGGTCGTGGATGACGAACCCACCATGCTGGTGTCTACCGCGCACGTGTTGACCACCACAGGCTATGACGTAGTCGTTGCATCGTCGGGTGCCGAGTCCATTCGTCTGGCAGAGGAGGTGCACCCGGAGCTTGTTCTGCTCGACGTCAGCCTGCCGGACATCGATGGCTTTGAGGTCTGCCGGCGACTCAAAGCGAACCCGGCGCTCGATGGCATGGCTGTTATCATGCTCTCTGGACTACGGATCGATGCAGATAGTCGGTCTGCAGGCCTGGAATTGGGGGCTGATGGTTACATCACGCGGCCCGTCACAAATCGCGAGCTGTTGGCTCACGTAGAGGCGCTCCTGCGCATCCGAGCTGCCGAAGCCGCACTGCGACGCCAACGACAGCAGCTGTACGACATTGTCGCGGGCAACGCCGACGGCATGTTGGCAATCGACGAGCAGGGATGTGTTTTGTACGCCAACGCGGCGGCGTGCGCACTTCTGGACCGCACCAGTGATGACCTCGTTGGTGCCCCCATCGGGCTGCCGTTTGCGGTGGGCGACCGCTCTGACATCGAGCTGGCCCTGCCAGATGGTACGCGCCGTACGGTGGAGATGCGGGTTCGGAAGATGCTCTGGGAGGGTGAATCCGCGTGGCTTGCGACGCTGCGCGATGTCTCGGATCGTCGATTGTCCGAGCGTCTGCTACAGGCGCGAATGGCCCTGGTCGACTACAGTGCTTCTCATTCGGTCGTTGAGATCCTGCAGTACGCTCTTGATGAGGTGGGTCGCTTCGTCAGTAGTCCCGTCGGCTTCTACCACCTCGTTGCGGAGGACGGGCACACGCTTGCCGAACGCGCCTGGTCGACGCAGACACTCGAGCGATTCTGCACAGTGGGTGAGTCCGAGGTCCATTGTTCAGTTGATCAGGCCGGTGTGTGGGCAGACTGCGTCCAACTGAGACGGCCTGTCATCCACAATGATCTGACTTCGCATCCACACCTCAAAGGAATGCCACCTGGGCATGCCGCCATCGTGCGCGAGCTCACCTTGCCGATCTACAGGGAAGGCCGTCTCGTGGCTGTCATGGGAATCGGCAACAAACCGTCAGACTATACTGAGGATGACGTGCAGATTGTGGCGTATCTTGCTGACATCGCCTGGGAGCTCGCCGCACGAAGGCGCGCTGAAGCGGCACTCCAGAACTACTCTCTGACGCTCGAGGATGAGGTGCGCGCGCGCACGAACGAACTGCTGGAAGCTCAGACGAAGCTAGTGCGTCAGGAGCGCCTGGCGGTTCTTGGCCAACTGGCTGGCAGCGTGGGCCACGAACTTCGTAACCCGCTGGGCGTCATCACCAACTCCGTCTATGTGCTGCGATTGCTGCTGCCCGACGTTCCGGAGCAGGTGAAGGAGTACCTCGATCTCATCGAGAGCGAGGCGTACGCTGCGACGCGCATCATCGGCGACCTGTTGGAGTTCCCTCGAGTCACGTCGACCCTGCCCGCGCCTGTCGCCGTTACAGAGCTCATCCAGCGTAGCGTCGAGCGATACCCGCTGCGTGATGAAGTGACTCTGGTGCAGGATGTGCCAAGCGATTTGGGTTCCATCTACGTGGACGCCAAGCAGATCGTCCAAGTGCTTGGAAATCTGCTCACCAACGCTCAGCAAGCAATCCCAGGCACGGGGCAGGTGACGATCCTGGTTCGGAAACACGATGACCACGTGTCCATCGCCATCTCCGATACCGGTTCGGGTATGAGTACGGAGACCCTGGCGCGCATATTCGACCCGCTTTTCACCACCAAGGCGCGCGGTATCGGTCTTGGGCTCCCCGTGTGCGAGAAGCTTGTCACGATTAATGGTGGATCCATCGAGGTGAGAAGCGAGGTGGGAGTCGGTAGCACATTTACAGTTTTACTGCCCACGGGTCCGAGCGAGGTCCGTGAGATGGAGGACCAATGACCGATCGTCGATCTGTGCAGGGTGAGAGTCTGCGCATACTGGTTGTCGATGATGATCCACCCATGGTACGTACCCTTGTCGATATCCTCGCCTTGGCAGGCCATTGTGTCACTCCGGCGCACTCAGGAGAGGATGCCCTGGAGGCCGTGCGCAATGCCACCTTCGACTTTGCTCTGACGGATGTGCGCATGCCCGGCATGACCGGCATCGAGCTGAGCCGCCAGCTCCATAACGTTCAGCCAGATTTGCCGGTTGTGCTAATGACGGCCTATGCCGAGGAAAGCCTCCTGCAGGAGGGTTTTGTGGAGGGCGTCCTCGGAGAACCTTCTGGCGTTCCTCAAAGCTCTGGGCAGGGACCGCACCATCGCGCTTGTTGATGACGATATCAGCTTTGCGCAGAGCCTGGGTGATATCCTACAGGCACGCGGCTACCACGTGCAGCGCATCACCGACCCTCACGTGCCCCTGCGCGAGATTACCGATGACGCCCACATCGTTCTACTTGATATCGTGCTCGACGGCGTGGTGGGGACTGATTTGCTGCGCGCGATTCGGCAGAGGGTGCCCGATTTGCCCGTCATCCTGATGGCGGGCCATCACGATCGCATGCAAGCCGGTTTTGAGGCCGTGAACCAGGGCTATGCAGTTGTGTGTCTGCTCAAACCGATTGTCATTGCCGATTTGCTCAACATCCTCCACGACCTTGACCGAACAAGGCTGCGTGCGTTGATCTCTGCGGGGGGGCGATCGTGAACGCCCGGCCGTCGGTTCTCGTCGTCGATGACGACGCCGGCGTGCGTCGCACGCTCGGCGATATTCTGACGATCAAGGGCTACGAGCCGCATGTCTGCAGCGGGGGGCGAGAAGCCGCGGCTCTGGCTGGTTCGGTCTGCCCGGATGTGGCTCTGATCGACCTCAGACTTGAGGGCGCTTCCGGGCTGCGTGTGATGCAGGAGTTGCGCGTGGTATCTCCAGAGACAGAGTGCATCGTCCTGACGGGACACGCCTCACAGGACTCGGCCATCGAGGCGATGAACTTGGGTGCCTATGCATACGTGCAGAAGCCCTTTGACGTGGACCACCTGCTGTTCACGATCCGGCGTGCATTCGAGAAGCGGCAGGTCGCCCGGGCACTCGCCGAAAGCGAGGCGCGGTTCCGCACGATCTATGAGAATGCCGTGATTGGCCTGTATCGCACCACGCCTGAGGGACGGATTGTGATGGCCAATCCGACCCTGGTCCGCATGCTCGGGTACGCGAGCCTCGAAGACCTGGTCTCACGGGATCTGACGGCTGACGGTTTTGCTCCATCGTATTCCAGAGAGTCCTTCTGTGAGCGCGTCGAACGGGAGGGGACAATCTCTGGCCTGGAGACGGTCTGGCGACGCAAGGATGGTACGCCGATCTACGTGCGCGAGAATGCTGTCGCTGTCCGCGACGAGGGTGGGCAGGTGGTCTACTATGACGGCAGCGTTGAAGATATCACGGCACGCCGTCAGGCCGAAGAGGAACGCGAGAGGTTGACGGTCCAGCTTGCCGAGCGTGCGCGCCAGGTCGGGCAGATCATCGCGGCCTTACCTGATGGCGTCGCCCTGCTATTTCCCGATGGCAGGATCGGGCTGGCCAACCCGGTTGCACAGGAAATCCTCATGACTCTGGCTGGTGTTGGGACTGGTGACACGATCACACACCTGGGACCCTACACGCTGGATCAAGCGGCCGAGGGTGACTCACCCACTCGTTGGCGCACACTGGAGACCGACGAGGCTATCTTTGACTTCGGCGTCTGGCCAATCGAGCCCGGCCCCGAAGCGTGGGTGCTCATCATACGAGACGTGACTGAGGAGCGCCGGACCCAGGAGCGCATTCTACAACAGGACCGGCTGGCTGCCGTGGGTCAGTTGGCCGCCGGGATTGCCCATGACTTCAACAATATCCTGGCGGTCATCACGCTCTACGCCCAACTCATGGCGAAGTCACTTGTCAGCCCGCGCGACCGCGAGTGGATTGCGACGATCAACGAACAGGCTCACCATGCGGCACGCCTCGTCCAGCAGATTCTGGATTTCAGCCGACAGGCGATGATCGAGCGAAGGCCCCTGGACTTGGTCCCGCTGCTCAAGGAGCACGTCAAACTCCTTCAGCGCACTATCCCCGAGCACATCCAGATCGAGCTGGTATGCGATTCGGGTGGCCACCTCGTGCTGGCAGACCCGACGCGCATCCGGCAGGTGGTGACGAACCTGACGGTCAATGCGCGGGATGCGATGCCGAGCGGAGGAAGGCTGCGCATCGGCATTGAGCACCTCCAGATCACGACGCGCACCGAAACGCCGTTGGGGCTGACCCCGGGGCCCTGGGTCAGGCTCTCGGTCAGCGACACTGGCTCTGGTATCGCTTCGGACGTGCTTCCT
Organism: Chloroflexota bacterium; assembly: GCA_022707665.1. GTDB lineage: Bacteria > Chloroflexota > Anaerolineae > B4-G1 > SLSP01 > PWVB01. The sequence goes on along the minus strand of JAKJAE010000050.1, from coordinate 4,424 downwards.
CACATCTTTGAACCGTTCTACAGCACGAAGGGTCCAGGGAAGGGCAGTGGCCTGGGTCTGGCACAGGTCCACGGCATTGTGGGACAACACGAGGGGGCGATCGACGTAAGGACGCAGGTGGGCGAGGGCACTACGTTTGATGTCTACTTGCCCCTTCTGCCTGCCGAAGGGGATCGCGGCACGTCGTGTGAATCTGACGGCTTGCCCCAGGGAGAGGGCGAGACCATCCTGATCGTCGAGGACCAGGAAGTGGTTCGCACGGCCCTGGTCACTGTGGTGGAACAGCTCAACTACAGGGTAATCGGGGCGGCCAACGGCCGTGAGGCGCTGGCGCTGCTGGCAGATCGCGGCAGCGAGATCATTCTGAGTGATATCGTAATGCCTGTACTGGGTGGGGCGACCCTGCTCCGGCAACTGCGCAATAGCGGGGTGACGATCCCCGTTGTCCTGATGACGGGACACCCGCAAGATGAGGATTGGGGCGATCTGAAGGCTCTTGGCGCCACGGCTTGCATTGCGAAGCCACCCAGCGTCGACGACCTCGCCAGGGCACTGGCTGACGTGCTGGGGCGGTGATCACCCCTGACCGTCCTGGGCTGAGGTGACGGCTAGCGGACGATGACCGGGGTGCCGACGCGGGCGCTGCCCTGGATGAAAGCGTCTTCGTAGCCGCCGATGGGGTAGGTCCAGCGGTACACGAAGCGGGCCGCGTCAGCGGAGACGTTGAGGCAGCCGTGGCTGCGCGGGATGCCGTAGTCGTTGTGCCAGTAGGCCCCGTGAATGGCTGTTCCCGCCAGGTCGATGAACGTGTTCCACGGGACGCCGGGCAGGTCAAAGATGTCGCCCGGTGCGGGATGGTCCTCGGGCTTCATGTCGGCGTAAGGAACGTTGCTCATATGACGCGAGGCCTGTTTGAGAATGACGGCGTGGTCACCCTTGGGCGTAGCCAACACACCTCCCAGCCCTGACGCGACCAGCGTTCGATAGACTTCCTGGCCACCCTCGTAGCAGATGAGCGTCTGCGCGGCGAGGTCAACCTCGATGCGCTTGTCTCCCGCAAACGGGTGGATGGGCGCCATCTCCGCCCGCGGGATGCGGCGCACGTCCTGGGCCAGCACCCACTGGTGGTTGGTATTCTGACGTGGCGGGTAGTCGTCGACGACCTTGTACCAGCCCACGCCCGTCTCGTCCGTCACAGCGTCGATGACGCGGAACACCAGGCTGCCGTAGAAACGGTACTTACTTCCCGCGCTCAGGCTTGGCGCGGTGCGCCCCTCGGTATGCACTGCCGAGATCTCGCCCCAGAATCCAAACTCGTTCTCAATGGGCAGGAAGGGCTGGGGCGGGTAGATGCGCATGGGTAACACCCATGCGCTGTGCGCGTAGCCCTCTCCGGTTTCGTACCAGAGGTCGTTGTGCGCAGAGAAAGGGGCGCGGACCTCACCCAAGATGGCAAACGACTGGTCGCGGGTGTAGCTGGTCACGCGCTCGCTCGAGGTCGAGGGCTCTTTGTAGATCGCCACGGTGTGGATAGCGCGCCCGGTGAGGACGAAGTCGCTGGGAACCTCGGGTTCCGGTGCAATGGGGACCCCGACGGTCTCGGCATGCGCCGTCAGGCGCGATGTAAGCGCCAACGCCGCCGCCATCCCCTTGAGCATCTCCCGACGTGTGAGCATAGTGCATAGGATACCATGGGGTATTTGGTTCGGCAACGGATCGAGTGCCATTGCCTTTCGCGCACACGGGGCGATAATGGCGTTTCACGCTCTGGTCAGGGGAGGAGCGCCTTGGCGAAACGCGAGTTTACGCTCGAAGACGAGCACCACTACAACCGAACGACGGCCGTGCGCTGGATTGTGTCACACCTGATGCGCTACCCGGCGCTGCCGTTGCTGATGGTGGCTGCCGCCGTGGTCAATAATGTAGCCTATGGCGGAATCCAGATCTACGTCGGGCGTGCGTTCGACCTGATTTCGCAGCCGTCGTGGACGAACCAAGCGCTGCTCATCGTGGCTGCCAGTGTGCTGGGATCCGCGGCTCTCCAGGGTTTCACCGGTCTGGTGCGCAACTTCGCCGTGGGCTTCCTTGCCCAGGGCATCGAGCGCGACGCGCGCGACGAGCTCTACGTCAGCCTGCTCGGAAAGAGCCAGACCTTCCACGGACGGCAGCGCATCGGCGACGTGATGGCCCGCGCGACCAACGACGTGCGGATGCTCAACGCGATGTTCAGCCCTGGGATCATGCTGATCACGGACTCCTTTATGGGACTGGTGATCCCGATGGCTCTTATGACACGCCTCGAACCACGGTTGTTACTGGTTCCCCTAATCTTCACGGTCCTGCTGGTGATCACCGTCTACGACTACAACAAGCGACTCAAGCCGGTCAGCGTCGCCCAGCGAGAGCAGTACGGACAGATGAACGCCCGGCTCGCCGAGTCGGTCGCCGGCATCGAGGTGGTCAAGGCGAACACGCAGGAGCAGCAGGAATGGTCCGGGTTCGCCCGCAACGCTCGCGCCTTCCGTGACACCTACGTGCGCCAGGGCATCATCGAGGCCCGCTACTGGCCGATGTTCGTCTTTGGCTTTGCCTATGCCGGCTGCTTGCTCCATGGCCTACTCCTGTGGAATCGCGGTGTCATCACCCTCGGCGAGGTGATCGCCTTCGTCGGCCTCTTCAATGCCCTGCGCTACCCGACGTTCATGTCGATCTGGACCTTTAACCTGGTCCAGATGGGCCTGGCAAGTGCAGAGCGGGTGCTCACGATGATCAAGACGGAAACGGAACTCGACGAGAACATCGACGGCGTAGCCAAGCCCGTCCAGGGTGAGGTCGTCTTCGAGAATGTAAGCTTTGCATACAATGGGAATCCGGTCCTCAAGGACGTCAGTTTCCGGGTTCAACCTGGCGAAACCGTGGCAATCGTGGGGCAGACCGGGTCGGGCAAGACCACATTGACTCGCCTCATCAACCGCATTTTCGATGCCGATGCGGGACGTGTGTTGGTGGACGGGGTCGACGTTCGTGACTGGAGCCTGGAGTCTCTTCGCTCCCAGATCTCGACCATCGAGCAAGACGTGTTCCTCTTCTCGCGCACGCTGGCGGCCAACGTCGCCTTTGGCTGTGCCGGGGCCACGCAGGATGCCATCGAGGAGGCTGCGCGTGAGGCGCAGGCCCACGACTTCATCATGAGCTTCAAGGATGGCTACGACACCGAGGTGGGCGAGCGCGGGGTGACGCTCTCGGGGGGGCAGCGCCAGCGCATCGCCATCGCCCGCGCGTTTCTGACCGACCCACGGATCCTGATCCTGGATGACTCGACGAGTGCCATCGACAGCGAGACCGAGGACCACATCCAGAAAGCGATGCGCCGCATCAGCAGCCAGCGCACGACGTTCATCATCACCCACCGATTGAGCCAGATCCGTTGGGCCGACCGCATCCTTGTGTTGCGGCGCGGCGAGCTGGTCGATCAGGGGACGCACGACGAGTTGATGGCACGCTCCGAGAGCTACCGTCGCATCTTCGCGCGCTACGACATCTGAGGGATGGGGGACGGTTGATCTATGGGCTTCATACTTGACGGCCTGGATACCGAGAACTACGACCGCTCTTACAGCGATCGGGAGTTGGTGCGGCGGATTGTCGGCTACTTCCGGCCCTACCGGCTCAAGATGGTCGCAGTCGCGGCCCTGATCCTGCTGAACTCCGCGGCAGGGACGGCAGCACCGATCCTCGTGTCGAACACCCTCGACCGGCTCGGGCTCGACGCGTACGATTGTCTCCGCCGTTGTGTGGATCCTTGTGCTTGGTCTGGTCGCGTGGCTGGCGAATTACGTGCGCCGGCTCTATTCGGCCGTAATCATCGGCGATGTGGTGCTGAAGGTGCGTGAGGATGTCTTCGCTGCGACGGTGCGGCACGATCTGTCATTCTTCGATGAGCAGGCCTCCGGGCGCATTGTGAGCCGTGTAACCTCGGATACCCAGGATTTCTCGAATGTCGTGACGTTGGTCCTCGATCTGGTGAGCCAGATCCTGTTGGTGATCATCCTGATTGTCTGGTTGGGGGCTCTCAACATCTGGCTTACGTTGCTTCTGATCGGCGT
>JAKJAE010000050.1:0-252 GCA_022707665.1 Chloroflexota bacterium | reverse complement strand
CCCGCCGGATCAACGCGACGATCAACGCCCAGATTCAGGAATCGATCAGCGGCATCGTGGTGGCCAAGTCGTTCCGCCAGGAACGCGCTATCTACGACAGCTTCCGGGACAACAACCGGCAGTCCTATCGCATTGGCGTGCGGCGCGACCTGACGTTCAACGCCATTTTCCCCATCCTGAACACGGCGTCAGGACTCGTGAGTGCGATCTACCTCTATGCAAGCGGCCTGGCGACCCGCACGGGCATCTCGG
>JAKJAE010000509.1 GCA_022707665.1 Chloroflexota bacterium | reverse complement strand
CGGGAGTGAAACAGCCCCCGGCATCGACCGGGCAGAAGACCTCAAGCCCTTCCCGGATGCCGATCAGGTAGTCGTCCCAGCCGTGCCCGGGCGCGATGTGGACGAGACCGGTGTTCTCGAGTTCGACGAAATCGGCGGCGACGATACGGTGCTGGATCTCGGCCTGGTGGGGGATATCTCTTGCGAGCGGGGAGGTGTACTCCGTCCCGACGAGTTCAGTCCCGCTGTGGCGTTCCCAAGTTTGAGGACGGACTCAACGAGTTCGTCGGCGATCCAGAGGATCTCCTCCGTTCCGTCCTTCTTTGCTGCCACGCGCGCGTAGGTGAACGCCGGGTTGACCGCCACCGCAACGTTTGCCGGGAGCGTCCAGGGCGTGGTCGTCCAGATGACCAGGTACTCCTTATCGCGCCCGGCGATCGGGAACTTGACAAAGATGGAGGGATCGGTCTCGTCCCAGTACTCGACCTCGGAGTCGGCGATCGCCGTCTCGCAGCGGGGGCACCAGTTCACGACCCG
>JAKJAE010000508.1 GCA_022707665.1 Chloroflexota bacterium | reverse complement strand
CAAAACGGCTGAAACCGGCAGCACACCGCCAGCCAGGGCCTTGCCTAGGATCAGGATGTCGGGGCGCACATCCTCATAATCGCAAGCCAGCAGCTTGCCGGTGCGGGCGATGCCTGTCTGGATCTCGTCGGCGATGAACAGCACGTTGTGCTCTTTGCAGAGGTCAAAGCAGGATTTCAGGTAGCCTTCGTCCGGAACGAAGACGCCAGCTTCACCCTGTATCGGTTCAACGATGAAGGCGGCTACGTGCTTTTCCAGATACTCTTTGAGGGCATCCACTGAGTTGTAGGGAATCGTGACGATGCCGGGCAGGAAGGGGCCGAATCCTTCGTAGCAGTCGGGATCGGTGGAAGCGGAAACTATTGCGATGGTGCGTCCGTGGAAGTTATTGGCGGCAAAGATGATGATCGCGCCGTCTTTTTCCACGCCCTTCACCTCATAAGCCCATTTGCGGGCCAGCTTGAGGGCAGTTTCCACTCCTTCCGCACCGGTGTTCATTGGCAGCACCATATCGTAG
>JAKJAE010000507.1 GCA_022707665.1 Chloroflexota bacterium | reverse complement strand
TAACAATCCCCGCCTTGACCAACTTTTGGAAGAGGGCCGCATTACCACCGACAAGGAAAAAAGGCGGCAAATTTACGCTGATTTCCAGCGCTTTCTCTTGGAAGAATCGCCAGCAATTTTTATTGAATATCCCACCTATCATTATGTTTTCCGCCACGGCTTTGAAAATGCCACCCTACCGGGGTATAATTAGGTCATAAATATCACCATTTTATATCGTCCGGCCGTTATTATAAATTCAGGCATTACTTTTACATTAAGTATAATTTAAAATTCAAAATGCAAAAGTCAAAATTACAATTCAAAAGTTAAAAGTTTTTCTGTTCTACTTTTTAATTTTAACTTGTACTTTTGACTTTTAAATTTTAACTTTTGAATTCCATTTGTCCTTAATACTTTCTTAAAGCAGATTTGCCAGTTTAAACAATACAGCAATATCAGCTTTTTATGCTTAATACAATATACAATTTAATCTGTGCCAGAGCTCGGAGTCGAACCGAGATCTCATGTTTTTCAGACACGC
>JAKJAE010000506.1 GCA_022707665.1 Chloroflexota bacterium | reverse complement strand
CGGTACTGGCGTTCGATCTCACCTACTTCGCGGGTGGCGTCGCCCAGGATCGCCTGCTTTTCGTCCGGAACCGTCAGGTCATACACCGAAATCGTCACGCCGGAGACGGTGGCGTAGTGGAAGCCCATCGTCTTGATCGCGTCGGCGAAATCGACGGCGGCCTGAGCGCCGATGCGCCTGTAGCACAGCGCGATGAGGTCCTGCAAATCGCCCTTATCCAGCGGTTTATTGATGTAGCGCAGCGGGTCGGGCACGAGACCTGCGAGACTTTGATCCGCGCGTGAATGCCAATCGTTCCCAGGGCGTAAGCCATTTCCACTTCATCCAGATTGGCGAAGGCTTTCGGCTCGCCATTTTGCGCTGTCATGTCCATCGTCATGTAGTAAATGCCCATGCACATATCTTTGGACGGCCCAATGATGGGCTGCCCATCGGCAGGTTTGAGGAGATTGCGCGACGCGAGCATCAGCTTACGGGCTTCCTCGACCGCCTTGCGCGAGAGCGGGACGTGCACGGCCATTTGG
>JAKJAE010000505.1 GCA_022707665.1 Chloroflexota bacterium | reverse complement strand
GATTCGCCCCATCGGGTTGTGGGGGTCGATGCCATCCCTGCCGATTGGATGGGCCTCGATATCGGTCCGGATACCGCTCGGAGGTTCGCCGAAATAGCGCGCGACGCAGGCACTGTGGTGTGGAACGGCCCGATGGGCGTCTTTGAGATGGAAGCGTTCGCACGAGGCACGCGCGGTCTGGCCGAGGCGATGGCGTCGTCAGGCGGGGTGACTATCGTTGGGGGCGGCGATTCTGCAGCGGCCTGCGAGAAGTTTGGCCTGGCGGCGGCGCGTCGCTTGAGTTCCTGGAGGGACGGATACTACCGGGAGTCGCGGCGCTTGGCGATAAGGAACCGGGGGTGTAGTAGTCTTTGAGGAGTCCGATATTAGCAGGTAACTGGAAGATGCACAAGACGATTGCTGAGGCTCGCGTGCTCGCTCGTGAGCTGGCGGGGCGTGCTGCCCAGTTCGGCGGGTGTCAGATCGTGCTGTGTCCGCCGTTCACGTCGATTCAGGCTGTGGCGGAAAGCGTCGCAGGGTCCGGGA
>JAKJAE010000504.1 GCA_022707665.1 Chloroflexota bacterium | reverse complement strand
GCTCATCTCGCCTCTCCGCTTGCAGTATCGCACAGGGTTGATAGCTCTGACGGCGAGGGATCGGGGGGCCGTTCGCCATACCAGAACCCTTCGCAAGGTGCCGAAACCTTGCGAAGGGAAGCTGCGCACGTGGGCGACCGCGTGATGCGATGGCGCTCCCCACCAGACACTCACGGCCCGCCCAGGATCCACGCCAGCATTTTGTGCTGCGCCCCCCCTTCGCCGCAACCACGCGCCCCCTCCCTGCGTATTCACTACTGTTGCCCATCAAGAAAGAGGTGACAGCGTGAACTCTTCAGTCTCGGATCAGCCGAACTACGGCAATTGGGTCTCGACCAAGCTGATCGCGATGCCGGGTGTGCTGGGCGCCATCCTCGCCGCCCTCTCCGCGCTAAGGCTCTGGTTGGCCATCCCGGCGCTCGCCTTCCTGGCGTGCGCCGCCTACTTCGCGTATGCCCGCCACCAGTTCTCGCCCAGGGGCGGCAACGTCCAGACGCAGATCAGGGCGATGCTCCTCGACGCCATC
>JAKJAE010000503.1 GCA_022707665.1 Chloroflexota bacterium | reverse complement strand
CGTCGCTCGCGGGCCTGTAGCCGGCGATGGCATCCACCAGCGTGGACTTGCCGCCGCCGCTCTGGCCCACCACGACGACAAACTCCCGCGGATGAAAGATCAGCGAGATGTCCTTCAGCAGGTTCAGGTCCTTGCGCACCCACTTGTTGAGGCCCAGCGCGACCACTTGCAGGCCGTCGGTCTCGTCGACGCGGGCCAACTGGTCGTCGCCCAGGATAAAACGATAGGGGCCGATGCGCACCGTGTCGCCCGGCTTGAGCCACGCCTCGCCCTCCAGGCGCCGGTCGTTGACAAAGGTGCCGTTGGCGCTCTTCAGGTCGCGGATGCGAAAGCGCTGGCCGATGCGCTCCAGCGTGGCGTGAAAGCGCGAGACGATGGGCGCATCGAGGACGACGTCGTTGGCCGCGTCGCGGCCGAACTCCAGGCGATCCCTGCCGCCAAAGTCGATGGTCCGCGTCAGGCCCTGGCGCGCCGCCTCCGCCGGCCAGTGGTACGAGATGGTGACCATCAGCCCGGGGTCCTGCCCG
>JAKJAE010000502.1:246-529 GCA_022707665.1 Chloroflexota bacterium | reverse complement strand
GAGGACGTCAGCAAGGTCTACTCTCTCCCGGCAGGCGACGTCGTTGCGCTCGACCACGTCTCCCTCACCGTCGAGCCAGGCGAGTTCATCGCCGTTATGGGGCCCTCTGGCTCCGGGAAGTCGACGCTCTTGAACATGATGGGCTGTCTCGATGTCCCGACCACCGGGAAGATCTACCTCTCCGGGCAGGAGATCTCCGGGATGAGCGACGACGACCTCACCCGGCTCAGGCGTGACCACATCGGGTTTGTCTTCCAGCAGTTCAACCTTATCCCGCTGCTAT
>JAKJAE010000502.1:0-236 GCA_022707665.1 Chloroflexota bacterium | reverse complement strand
CGTCGAGTTTCCCATCGTCCTCGCCCGCGGCCGGGAAGAGAGCCGGCAGCGGGCGACCGAGGTCCTCGCGGCGGTGCACCTCGACGACGCTCTCTTCTCCCACAGGCCGGGCGAACTCTCCGGGGGCGAACAGCAGCGTGTGGCGATCGCCCGGGCGCTCGCAAACGATCCCGACCTCATCCTCTGCGACGAGCCGACCGGCAACCTGGACACGAAGACCGGGACCGCGATCATGG
>JAKJAE010000501.1 GCA_022707665.1 Chloroflexota bacterium | reverse complement strand
CCAACGTGATCCCCGAGCGCGCCGAGGCCGTGCTCGACGCGCGCCTGCTGCCCGGGCAAGCCGTGGACGACTTCGTCGCCAGCCTGGAGCGCATGATCGCCGATCCGCGCGTGCACGTGCAAATTAACCAGCGCCCCTCGCCCAACGCGATCTCTGACTACGACAGCCCGTTCTATCGCACGTTGGCGGAGGTGACGGCGCGCCTCGTGCCGGGGAGCGTGACGGCGCCGTTGCTGACGCCCGGCGCGACCGACTCGGCCCACTTCCGCCCGCGCGGCTATCAGACCTACGGGCTCTTCCCCGCCGTCATCACCTCCGATGAGCTCGCGCGCTTCCACGGGATCGACGAGCGTATCTCGATCGATAACCTCCGGCTGGGCACGCAGATCATCTACGAGGTGCTCCGCACCATGTGCGACGTCGCCTGAGTCTTCCGCCCTTCGCAAGGTTTCCGGACCTTGCGAAGGGTTCCGGCTGCGTGCGGCGCGGTCCACCGAGCAGAACCCTTGCGAGGGTCCAGAAACCCTCGCAAG
>JAKJAE010000500.1 GCA_022707665.1 Chloroflexota bacterium | reverse complement strand
ATAGCATTCAATATGCCATTTGTTCTCTTAGTACTAATGTAATGTGGGAGCGATTCGAGAAACGTAATTAAGTTCTCTTTGGTTGTAATTTGTTTGCAGCTTGCTACCCATGTTGGTTTTCTCTTTCTTTTTTGCATAAGACAATTAACTGAAATACTTTTCAGCGAAGTTTAATTCAATAAAATTGTCTTATAAAGAATTGCTATAACATGGTATCTATATTAAACGCAAATGACCCGTGAGGGCCTTTGCAAATTTCACAGGATTATCTTTTTTCTTTTACATAGAATTTTTGATTGCTGAAATAATCGAACCAACACATTGCATTTGATGTCTCTAGGTTATGAGCCTAGCATGTTGCCATTACACTATCCCACTATATTGTTGCGAGGGGTGGATTCGAACCACCGACCTTCTGGTTATGAGCCAGACGAGCTGCCGCTGCTCCACCTCACAATGTCATAAAAAAGATAAACTTAATGTCCAAACACTTGTTTATTAAGTTGTTCCTTATTTGTGTCCCTTCCAGATTTGATACTGG
>JAKJAE010000004.1:26291-26598 GCA_022707665.1 Chloroflexota bacterium | reverse complement strand
CCTCGTTCTTTGTCTGTGGTGATGCGACCAAGAACATCGAGGCGATGTGCAAGACCGCACCGGATTCGATCTCGATCGACGAGAACATTGATCTGGCTACGGCGAAGCGGATTACCGACCGGTATGGCATCACGATTGGGGGCAACATTCCGCTCACGACCCACATGCTCCTGGGGAATCAGCAGGACAACATGAAGTTCGTGGTCGAGCTACTCGATAAGATCGACACCGATAACTTCATCCTGGCACCTGGCTGCGACATGCCCTACGACGTGCCCGCAGAGAATATCGTCGGTGTGGTACAGGC
>JAKJAE010000004.1:17728-26222 GCA_022707665.1 Chloroflexota bacterium | reverse complement strand
TCCGATACCTGCGCGGCTTGTGGCTACATGAAAGATGCAGCACAGAGAGCCGTACGCGAGCTTGGGGGACGTGTCGAGTTGGTGGAGTACAAGTTCACCGAGAAGGAGAACGTAGCCCGAGTGGTGAAAATGGGCGTCCAAAAGTTGCCCAGCATCTACATCAACGGCGAGCTCAAGTACTCCTCGCTCATTCCGAGCAACCGCGAACTCGTCGACGAGATCAAGCGACACCTCGAGGAGTGACGTGGAGCTGCACGTCGTTGGTGGGTTTCTCGGCAGCGGCAAGACGACGGCCATCATCGGTGCCGCCAAGTACCTGATGGCCCACGGCAAACGCGTGGGCGTCGTCACCAATGACCAGGGCCGCTACCTGGTCGACACAGCCTTCTTCCGTAGCGAGGCTGTGCCGACTGTTGAGGTCACGGGTGGCTGCTTCTGCTGTAACTACAATGATCTCGATGCCCAACTGGCGCAACTAGAGCGTGTCGCGCAGCCTGATGTGATCTTTGCCGAATCCGTTGGCTCCTGCGCCGATATCATCGCCACTGTTGTGAAGCCCCTTCTCGCGATGCGCCGGCCTGATTTGGGGCCGCCGGCGAGCTTCACCGTATTCACCGATGTGCGATTGCTCCGCCGACGGCTCCTGGGCCTGCCAATGCCTTTTGCCGACAACGTTGTCTACGTCTTCGATAAGCAGATCGAGGAAGCTGGGCTGTTGGTGGTCAACAAGCAGGACCTACTCCCAGCCGGGATTGGACCGGAATTGCTGGATCTGGTGAAGGACCGGTTCCCCGGGAAACGGGTCCGTTTCCAGGACTCACTCTCTGAGGAGGGAGTTGTGGGATGGGTTGAGGCGCTGGTATCGGGCGCGGGCGTTGCACCGGTCGAGGTTCTCGATATTGATTACGCGCGCTATGGTGCGGGGGAAGCAACGCTTGCCTGGCTCGATGAGAGGTTTGTCTTCAGTGTGCCCGAGGGGATGGGGCGGATGGCTGTGAATCGTTTCCTGGAAGCGTTGCTGGACGCACTGCATCGAGAGGCGTTGGCTATCGGGCATCTGAAGTTCCTGATTCAGGCTGGTGCCGTGGAGCAAAAGGTGAGCTTCCCCACGTTGGTGCCTGAGGATGACTGGAGGTCGGGCGTTCCGGATCTGCCCGGCACCGAGGTCTCGCTGATCGTGAATGCAAGGGTCGAGGCCGAGGCCGGTAATTTGCAGATTCTGGTCACAGAAGCAGCCCTGACAGCAGCGGAGGAGGCAGGGGGCACGATCGACGTCGTCAATGTTGCCGCATTCCATCCGGGCTTTCCGAACCCCACCTATCGAATGCGGTGACTGTTCTCCCCTGTTCTTGCAGGTCCATTAATCTGGTTTTTGGCTTTGCTTCCATTTGCTATATAATGGCGCGCTAATGCTGGCTCGTCGTATACACATCGGCTATTAGGAGGAAGCAGTATGGAGAACAAGCTAGAGGTCATTCGCAGCGGCATCATGGACGGGGACATGCAACTTGTTCAGAGCACCGTGACCGCGGCTCTAGAGGAGGGTGTACCGGCTCCCGAGATCCTGAATGAGGGCCTGATCAAGGCAATGGCCGAGGTGGGGCGTCTCTTCGAAGAAGGTGAGTACTTTGTCCCCGAAATGCTGATTGCTGCTCGCGCGATGAAGGCCGGCCTGGCCATTCTGAAGCCCAAACTGATCGATGCCGACGTCAAGCCGATCGGTAAGGTCGCCGCCGGTACGGTCAAAGGAGACCTCCATGACATTGGGAAGAACCTGGTGTGCATGATGCTCGAGGGCGCTGGGTTTGAGATCGTCGACCTCGGCACCGACGTCTCGCCGGAGAAGTTCCTGGATGCGGTCAAGATTCAGGGCGTTGACGTGATCGCGATGTCAGCGCTGCTCACCACGACGATGCCCAATATGAAGAACACCGTCGACGCCCTTGTCGAGGCGGGTATCCGCGACTCTGTGAAGGTGATGATCGGTGGTGCGCCTGTGACCCAGGCCTATGCGGATGAGATTGGCGCCGATGGCTATGCCCCCGATGCTAGCCGCGCGGCGACAATGGCCAAGCAACTCCTGGGCGCATAGGACTGTAGCCGTACAGTGAATCCATGACCTTGCGAAGGAGGTAGCTCCTCCTTCGCAAGGTTTCTGTCTGCGAGGCGCTCCTGCCCCACAACTCCGGAGTGAGAGCCTACTGAGCGTCAGCGTGCTGGTAGAGTTCTATCAGCACACCATGGGCGCTTTTGGGGTGAACGAAGGCATAGCGCGTGCCGTTGGCATGCTCACGGACTTCGCCAGCCATTTGGGCCCCCCCTGCCTTGAGCTGCTCAATCGTCGCTTCGATGTCCTCGACCAGGACACAGATGTGGTGAATGCCCTCCCCGCGTTTCTCGAGAAAGCGCCCGATGCTGTTCCCCGGGTCCAGCGGCTTCAGAAGTTCGATCTCCGACTCACCCATCGGCAGAAAAGCGACCTCCACTCCCTCTGCTGGTACCTCCCGGCGGTCCCCCTCAATCATCCCAAGCGCATCGCGGTAAAATGCCAGCGCGGCATCCAAGTCGTGCACAGCAATCGCAATATGGTGTACGTGCATCAGCTGACCTCCTTGATTGCTTAGCGCTGCTTCGCCGAAGCAGACGGTCGGTTCTATCGTAGCGTAGACGCTCACATGTCAAACTGGTTGACGCGCCGCGCTCAAGGTCTATACTGCAGTCGATTTTCGCGGGGAGGTGTGGTATGTTCCATGCAGCCGATCGGGTCTTGGTCGGCGTCATGACCGACCCTCAGGACTTTCGTCTCGCCCAGGACGAAGGGTGGTATCGCATCCCCGTGCAGCATGCACCCACTTGTACAACCGATGCAGCGGTGCTTGCGTTCTACTTCACGGCGGCCTTTGCGCAGGAGAAGTGGGCGGTGCATTGGTATGCCGAGGTACGGGGCCACGAGCTGACGTTGCGACGCGATCTCTTCCCCGGCGAGCTGTCACACCCGCGGGCGGACCAGCGCTACTACAAGATGCAGATTGGTCCCCTGATCCGTCGCGAGCCTCCAATTCCCAGCTTAAGGTGGCGACGTGTGAGCTTCATTGCGACGACCTGGGATCGCTTTTCGGCTGCTGAAGAACTCAATGACCTCTACGAATCCGGCGCCGATGGGCTCTACGTGACCCTTAAAGAGAGCGGCTTCTTTCCGGAGCGTGAATACCTGATCCGCGACGACGAGGGGGGAGACGATTACATCGCCGATCTGGTCGTGCCCTGCCGCGACGGCCTCGTCAAAGTGGTCTGCGGCGCGGACCGGGCCTCTCCAGATGCTCTGCATGACCCTGATCCTGAAGCAGTCCGGCAGGCCGTTGCCCGGCTTGGCGGACCCCGTCTTCCCGGATCGCGGTCTTGAACGTCTGATTGGATGCCTCTGCGGATATGGACGCCCCTTTCCGTCAGTTAACGCCCTATGCCTGGGTGGCGCAAAGTTGCATCTACGCAACCAACAGCGGCATCCTCATCGGCAATGGTAAGGCATATCTTGTCGATCCAGGCATCACGCCTGCCGAACTCGAGCGCATCGCAGCATTCGTCGCTACTCGGCAGGCCGTCATTCGTGGAATCGTTCTGACGCACGCTCATTGGGATCACCTTCTGGGGCCCGCAAAGCTCCCAGGAATCCCGGTTATCGCCCATGCCGAATATGCTGCCGTCGTTGCGGCGCACCACGACGACCTGGTCCGCCAGATCGCCGCCTGGCAGCTTGGGGAGCGGACGGAGTGCCCGGACGTCTATGCGTTGCCCTCGCCGGATATGACTTTTGACGACCATATCCATATCCACCTTCCGGGCTACTGCCTGAGCGCTATTGCCGCTCCGGGTCACGCTCCAGATGCTCTGGTGCTCTATGAACCGGTTGCTGGCTTCCTGTGGGCAGGCGATATGTTGAGCGACGTCGAGGTCCCGATGGTGATGGATACTTTCCACCACTACCGGCAGACGCTGGAGCAGCTTGTCCACTTGGACATCCGGGTGCTTGTTCCCGGACACGGAGCTGCTACGGCTGACGGTACTGAGATCCGTGCGCGCATTGAGCACGACCGGGCCTATCTGGCATCCGTAGAGAAGTGTGTGGCGAGCGCCGTTGATCAGGGCGCATCCTTGAGCGAGACCGTCGCCCGCTGCGGCAATATTGGTTTTGTGCAGCCCGATAACTATCCCAACGCACATCGCTGGAATATCGAGCAAGCTTACCTCGAGGTGGGTGGGAGTGCCTCGGGCACGATTGGATGGGCACAGGACTGGTTGGTTGAGGAGATGGAATGCTGAGTCTGGAGCATGTGGCGAGTTACCGTGCGACGACCTACCGCACGCCGTTAAACCTGCGGGTTAAGACCAAAGAGGAAGCGCTGGATCACGTTAATGCGCGCGGCTTCATCATGTTCTGGCCGATCAAGGGGATCGAGATGCCCAGCCTATGGGCAGCGGTTGCTGGCGATCGGCCCGTTGCGGGTGAGCACGATGACCCCGGCAACGTGACCTGGGGGTGGAAGGATTCTCTCCTGGGGGCGCGTTGGTGGTACTATGCCAAAGTCTTGCGCCGGAAGGCTACGCTCATCTCGCTGGATGTTGTTCCGGCGTTCTATGCGTTGAGCGAGAACTTTGGTTCCCCAGAGGAGGACTACCTTTACCAGTACCGCGATGGTGCTATGACCGCAGAGGCCAAGGTGATCTACGAAGCACTGCTTCAGGAGGGGCCACTGCATACCATCGCTTTGCGGCGCGTGACCTCAATGTCCGATACGGCGTCGAGTTACCGCTTTAACCGCGGTCTGGAGGAGCTTCAGTCGGATTTCAAGATCTTGCCGGTTGGTGTAGCTGAGGCTGGTACGTGGAACTACGCCTTTATCTATGAGTGTGTTCACCGCCATCATCCAGAACTGCTTGAGCAAGCGCGAGCGTTTACGATGAGCGGAGCACAGCAGCGCCTGCTGGCCCTCTATATGCGTTCCGTCGGGGCTGTGGCCCTCAGCGACGTTGCCAAGGTCTTTGGCTGGCCCAAGCGCGAGATCGAGAAGACCGTCGATGGCCTTGTTGTGGGAGGTGACCTGGTACGGGGTCTCGCGATCGAGGGACAGAAAGGCGAATGGCTTGCCCTGGCTGAGCTTCTCTAGCCCTGCCGCCCGGTGCCGTAGGCATACCGTCCGTGTGGTAGAATGCATACCGCTGCAGTTGGGATCATAGACCGAGGGGGAGGCCGGGAGTGACAGATCAAAAGCGTGCGCTGGTCGCGATCGCGGAAGCTCAGGGTGTCACCTTCCGGTACAAGTCCTCGGTCGCCAGGATTCTGGTCGACGGACAGCGTGCCACCGGCGTGCAGTTGGCCGATGGCGAGCAGTTGGAGGCCGATGTCGTTATCGCCAATGCTGACCTGCCTTATGTGTGCGAGTCGCTGCTGCCGGAAAATGGCCCGGCACGGGCCAGCCGAGGGTGTTGCTGTCGGCGCGCCTGACGACCGAGCGAATCTTGCGGGACGCTGTCAGCGGCTAACGATCATCTTCAGCCAACAGGACCGGAGTCTGGGGGCTGTTCCGTGAACGGCCCCTTTTTGTCCGTGGCCACTTTGTGGATTGGTGAAGTAGAGCGGCTGGGTAACAAGATGCACTTTCGTGGCTGGGAAGTCGTGACTTCCGCCCCTTCGTTCGATCCTGAGGTTGTTACCTTTATGGACTTTCGCATGCCCCAGGAAGACGAGATACGCTTTTTCTATGTGCTACCCTATGTCGCCAATCGTGCCCCGGTCGAGTTCACGGTGTTTTCCCAGCATGTGCTACCACGACGAGCCTATGAGGAAGCGCTTCGCGAGTATCTTGCCACGGTGTTGAGGGTGAATGACTATTCCGTTGATGCTGAGGAGAGTGGTGCCGTGCCCATCACGGACGATCCGCTCGAGCGGGCCTTGGGTCGCCGTGTGATGGCCATCGGTGCTCGGGCTGGACGCATCAAACCTTCCACGGGAGACGCTGAAGCTGATCTCGACAATGCCGCCACAGGCCTTCGCCAAGGCCTGTGTGGAGGTGATGAAAACGGAGGACCTTCTCGACATCATCAAAGGGTAGAACCAACCGTTGCTTGACAATCCGCCTTCCGCTCCTATAATTTAAGTTATAGATGAGTGAAGAGTGAGTCCAGAGACTCTCACAGGAGACGCGCGGGGATGAAGGTGCTGTATCGGCAGGCCAATCATAACGATAATAACCCCAGCGTGCGCCCGTGGGAGGGTCGAGGCTAGTCACTCGCATTCCAGCCGAAAACCAGAGCCACGGGCGCACGCGTTGACCCGTGGCTTTTTCTTGTGCCTGCGACGGTGGAAGCCACGGACCAGCGCAAATCTCGTAGCTTTCCGGTGGCATGGCGCAAGAGAGGGGTTTGGCATGGAGACTCGGACGCATCATTGTGGCAGTTTGAGACCCGCTGACATCGGCCGGCAGGTGACATTGATGGGATGGGTGCGGACGCGACGCGACCACGGGCGCCTCGTTTTCCTGGATCTATGGGATCGTGAGGGGGTGGTCCAGGTGGTCGCAGATCTGCGATCATCGCCCGACGCCTATGCCGTAGCGCAGACGCTTAGAGATGAGTACGTGGTCGCGGTTCGGGGTACCGTCAACGCGCGTCCTCGCGGCACGGTGAATCCTGCTCTGCTTACTGGCGAGGTCGAGGTGGCGGCCGATGCAATCGAGATCCTCAATACCACCCAGCCCTTGCCTTTCCCAGTTGATGGTGCCCAGGGCGTAGATGAAGCCCTTCGATTGCGTTACCGCTACCTGGATCTGCGCCGCACTGCGCTGCAGCGCAACTTCCTGCTCCGTCATCGGGTAGTCAAGGCGATGCGCGAGGCCCTTGGCGGTAGGGGTTTCCTTGAGGTTGAGACTCCAATGCTGACTCGCTCTACACCCGAGGGTGCCCGAGACTATCTGGTCCCGAGTCGCGTCCACCCGGGTGAGTTCTATGCCTTGCCGCAGTCTCCCCAACAGATGAAGCAGCTTCTGATGGTGGCAGGGTTCGATCGCTACTTCCAGATCGCGCGCTGCTTCCGCGACGAGGATCTGCGGGCCGATCGTCAGCCAGAGTTCACCCAGCTGGACCTGGAGATGAGCTTCGTAGAGCAGGATGATGTACTGGCCCTGGTTGAGGCGTTGATCGTGGCCATTGTCCAGGAGGTGGCACCCGATAGGCACCTTGTGACACCATTTCCCCGTTTGACCTACGACGAGGCCATGACCCACTACAACACCGACAAGCCGGATCTGCGATCCGACCCCGAGCAACTTGCTTTTGCCTGGGTCATCGACTTCCCACTGTTCAAGTGGGTTGCCGAAGAGCGTCGGTGGGACTCGGAACACCATCCGTTCACGAGCCCCAAGCCCGAGTTCCTGGCGCGGCTGGAGGCCGACCCTGGCGCCGTGCGTGCCGCGTGCTATGACCTGGTCTGCAATGGCTGGGAATTGGGTTCGGGTTCCATCCGCATCCACCAACGTGAGCTTCAGCAGCGCGTGTTCAGGCTGCTCGGCTATACAGAAGAGGCGGCTGAGGCAGAGTTCGGTCACCTGATGGAGGCTTTTCAGTATGGGGCGCCGCCCCACGGTGGCATCGCCCTCGGCATTGATCGATTGGTTGCGATCCTTGCTGGGACGGATACGATACGGGATGTGATCGCTTTTCCCAAGACGCGTCAGGCCAGCGATCTGACGATGCGCGCCCCCTCGCCAGTGGCGAAGTCTCAGTTGGACGAACTGCATATCCGGGTCAAGTAATCGGTGTGTCAGGACTGGCCCCAGGGGAGGGGTGGAATGGACCGCACTCGTCTCCGGGTTCCCTTCCCAAGGTCTGATCCTTTCCCACCTGGCCCATACAGGAGGACGAGATGGCCATACAGGCAGAACACGTGATCGACGAGGACCTGGTCAGGCACATTGCGTTCCTGATTCGCCTCGATCTGAGCGATGCCGAGGTAGCCACTTATAGCCAGCAGTTGCGAGCGATCGTCGACTACGTCGACCGTCTCGCTGAGGTTGACGTTGAGGAAGTCCCTCCATATCAACAGCCGCCGATGGGCCGTACCCAGTTGCGGGTTGATGGTGTGATGGAATCGATGGCCCGTGACGACTTTCTCGCCAATGCCCCACAACAGCAGGACGGCTTTGTGCGTGTGCCTGTGGTCCTGGGTGGTGGGGAAGAAGGCTGAGGAGGTCTACATGGAACTGCATTCGCTGACCATTCGTGAGGCTTCCCGGCTCCTGCGTTCCGGTCAGATTACGGCTGTCGCACTCACGCAGGCAGCGCTGGAGCGAATCCGTGCCGTCGATCCAGAGGTGCGAGCCTATGTGACGGTGTGCGAGGAAGAGGCATTGCGCGAGGCCGCGGCAGCCGACAGACGGTTGCAGGGGGGGGAGCCGGTGACCCCGCTTACCGGCATTCCCTATGGTGTGAAAGACTGCCT
>JAKJAE010000004.1:7293-17718 GCA_022707665.1 Chloroflexota bacterium | reverse complement strand
CACGTGTTCGTCGCGGATTCTCGAGGACTATGTACCGCGCTACGATGCTACGGTGATCTCGCGACTTCGCGAAGCTGGGGCCGTCTTGGTGGGCAAACAGAATATGGATGAGTTTGGCATGGGCTCCTCGTGCGAGAACTCGGCATTCTTCCCGACGCGGAATCCCTGGGACCCGGATCGCGTGCCGGGTGGGTCCAGCGGTGGGTCGGCAGCTGCAGTGGCTGCGGATATGGGACTGTTCTCGCTTGGCGAGGACACGGGTGGCTCGATCCGGATGCCTGCCTCGTTTTGTGGTGTGACAGGGCTGAAACCGACCTATGGACGCGTGTCGCGCTTTGGCCTGATTGCATTGGTCTCATCTTTCGACAGCATCGGGCCCCTTACGCACGATGTCTGGGATGCGGGGTTGGTGCTCAACGTGATCGCGGGTCACGACCCGCGGGACAGTACGTCCGTCGATGTTCCTGTGCCTGATTATGGCCATGCTATATCTCGTGAACGACTCGACGGGGTGCGACTCGGCATCCCAGCTGAGTACTTTGCAGAAGGCATGGATCCCGGTGTGGAGAAGGCTGTGGTGACGGCCATTGCACACCTACAAGCCCTGGGCGCGCAGGTCGAGGAGGTATCGCTCCCTCACACAGACTATGCCATCTCGATCTACTACCTGATCCTCACTGCCGAGGCCAGCTCTAACCTGGCGCGGTTCGATGGCATACGTTTCGGCCTGTCCGAGCCACCGGAAGGATCGGACATTATCCAGCGCTACCTTCGGACCCGTGGTGAGGGGTTTGGGCCAGAGGTGAAGCGCCGTATCATGCTGGGGACGTTTGCCCTCTCGGCGGGATACTACGATGCCTACTATCTGCGGGCTCAGCGAGTGCGGACGCTGCTGCGGCAGGATTTCGCGCGCGCTTTTGAGAAGGTCGATGCACTCATCGCACCCGTCAGCCCAACGCCTGCCTTCCGGCTCGGCGAGAAGGTCGACGATCCCCTGAAGATGTACCTCTCCGATATCCACGTCGTCGCAGCCAACCCAGGCGGCGTCTGTTCGCTTGCGGTGCCCTGTGGCTTTGTGGAAGGGTTACCTGTCGGCATGCAGATCATTGGGCCCGCACTGGATGAAGCCAGAGTCCTCACGATTGGTGCAGCCTATCAGGCCACGACCCATTGGCACACCTACCGGCCGGCGAACTCGCTACAATCGCCTGGGGGATACGAATGACGAACGATAGATATGAAGCTGTCATCGGTATGGAGATCCACGCTGAGTTGCGCACCGCGTCAAAGATGTTCTGCGCCTGTCCGGTGGTGGATACGACCGTCGCCGAGCCCAACACCGCCGTCTGCCCCGTCTGTGGTGGGCTGCCTGGGGCAATGCCGGTGGTGAACAAGCTCGCCGTCGAGCAGGCGATGATGGTTGGGCTGGCGCTCAACTGCCAGATCAACGCGTTCACGAGCTTCGCGCGCAAGAACTACTTCTACCCCGATCTGCCCAAGGGCTATCAGATCTCGCAGTACGACGACCCGATCGCCACGAATGGCTGGATTGAGGTGCAGACCGACGATGGCGAGCCGGTCCGTGTCGGGATCCGCCGTGCCCACATGGAAGAGGATACGGCGAAGAGCTTTCACCACGCAGCGCCAGGGGGTCGTGGGTACACGCTGATCGATTTCAACCGTTCGGGCGTGCCTCTTCTCGAGATCGTCTCCGAGCCCGATATGCATTCAGCCGCCGCTGCGCTGGCATACGCGACCAAGATCCGGGAGATCCTGCGCTATCTGGGCGTCAACTCGGGTGATATGGAACGCGGGGTGCTGCGCTTCGAGGCGAACGTGTCGGTGCGACGGCGGGGCAGTCAGACCTTGGGTACACGCACGGAGATCAAGAACCTCAACAGCTTCCGGGCGTTAGTTCGGGCGTCGGAATACGAGATTGCCCGTCAGATCGAGGTCGTCGAGTCAGGCGGCGTGGTTGTTCAGGAAACATTGGGGTGGGATGAGGCCCGCGGCGTGACCGTTACCCAACGCAGCAAAGAGCACGCCCATGATTACCGCTACTTCCCCGAGCCGGATCTGCCTCCCCTTGCTATCGACGACACGTGGATCGAGGAGGTGCGCCAGTCGCTTCCCGAGCTACCTGATGCGAAGTATCGTCGGTTTGTTGCGGCCTATGGCCTGCCCGAGAACGATGCGCGCATCCTCGTCGAGGACGTTGCCCTTGCCGACTACTTCGAGGCGGCAGTCCGCGGCTATGGCGGGAAGGCGGTGTCGGTCAGCAAGTGGGTCGTGGGCGAGCTGGCCTACTTGATGAACCGCGACGGCATCGCTATTGAGCGCGTCCGTGTGGCTCCGGAGTCGATTGCGTCGTTGGTCAAGTTACTGGACGCCGGGACCATCAGCCAGAGTAGTGCAAAGGATGTCCTGGGCACGATGTTCGAGTCCGGCAGGGCACCTGAGGCAATCGTGAAAGAGAAAGGCCTCGTCCAGATCTCGGATCAGGATCAGTTGGCTCAGGTGGTCGATCAGGTCCTGGCTGACCATCCCGAAGAGGTCACCGCATATCTGGAGGGTAGGGAGAGTCTGCTCCAGTGGTTCATGGGGCAGGTGATGAGAGCGACTCGCGGCCGGGCGCAGCCCCAGACTGTCCTCGGGCTGTTGCGCGCGAAGCTCGAAGCGCGGCGCTGAGTCTCCCTGGACTCTTTGGCACAGCAGAGCCCCAGTCTCATGGCTGGGGCTCTGGGTTATGCGGCTCTTGCACTGCTAGCCTGTACGGCGTCTGCGGCGCAATACGAGGATCAAGACAACCACACCGACGCCAACGATCGCGCCCGGTAGCCATGCCGGAGGTTCCGGCAATGATTCGGGCAACTGGGCTGGTGCTACCTTGGCCAGCGACCAGTCGACCTTTGCCGACCGGGTGCCGGTGGTGTCAACGTCCGTGAAATCGGCATCGGTGACGTCGACGCGCTTCAGGGTGGCGCTGGTCAGGTCGGCCCCGCTGAAGTCAGCGCCCTTGAAGTTGCTGCCGACGACGTGTGCCGCTGTCATGTTGACTCCCCGAGCCGTGACCCCTCCCAGATTCGTGCCCATCAGCTTTGCATCCGTGAGGTCTGCATCGGTGAGATCGGCGCCGTCCAGGTTGGTGCCCATCAGTTTGATAGCAGCCATTCGTGCCTTGTGCAAGAGCACCTTGGCCATATTGACCCCCATGACCCTCGCGTTCGTGAGATCGGCACCCGAGAGGTTGGACGCACTCAGGTCTGCGCCAGCGACCAAAGCACCCGCAAGGTTTGCATCCGCCAGATTGGCCTTCTGCACCTTGACGCCCGTGAACTTCATTCCTGCCAGGTCTGCACCACTCATGTCCGTCCCGCTCAGATCGCGTTGCGGCACCATCCTGGCGGCGACTTCTGCTCTCGTCAACAGCTTCACCGGCACTTCGGGCGAAGTCACTGTGGTCTCCATCGCTTCCTCGTTCATATCACGTTCCTTTCTGATCAGGCGAACCTTTGGGGCAGAGCGGTTCTATACCCCCTGCCAGAGCACTCGCACTTTCATGTACGCGCGGGCATTCTGTGAGTTGCACGATTGTGGGCCATTGGAGCTCCTGTGAGCTAACCTGCCATCCGCTTGGGAATCCTGATCAGGATCGAATGGCTATCACCAGCCCCGTGCTTCACCAGACCCCGCTTTACCAGACCTTGCTTTACCAAACGTGCGCCTTCTCCGGCATCAGCTCCACGATCTCCTCTTCCTGACCTTCGCGGCGGTATCGTCGGGTGGGCCGGATCTGCAAACGGTGGCCGGCGTCGCGCGCCCACAGCGCCAGCGCGTGGAGTTCGCGGAGCCCTGCCTCCATCGATAGGCCGCTCGCCGTTCCGAAACGGTAGGGGAAGAATCCAGGGTTTTGGTCCGTGATGTACTGCAGGACGGGGCTCAGTGCAGAGACGAGGGCCTCCGGCGAAGGATCCTGGTCAAGATGCTGTAGGGCAGCCACTGGCAAATGCAGATCCTTGGCAAAGATCCGTAAGATGGCCGGGCGGTAGAAGACCTTGCACAGCCCGTCCGAATGGACGATGGCGAGGGATGGCGGAATCGTCAGTGGTTGGCCGGCGCCGTCCAGCACCCTCAGCCCGAGCTCAAAACGTTCGTCAGCAATCGCCATCCTCTGTTGCCGGAATGGCTCCGGAATCAGTCGGTCGACAGCATCCAGAATGTCAACTGCCGCACGCTGTAACGCCTCGTGCCGCGGGCTGCCCTTCGGAAGGTCGACGGGTGGTATCAGCTTTCCCACCGTCATTGACAGTGCCGGCCGCTTTAGCCGGAGTGTGTCCCTGAGGGCGCCATCAGGGCTGCCGAACCCGATCGGCAGAATGGGGGCCCTGGACTGATAGCTGAGCCAGGCTACGCCACGCTTCGCCTCCATCGCGCCGGGGTCCCAGATCCCGCCCTCGGGAAAGAGCCCAAGAATCCCACCTTGCTGCAAGACGCTCAGGGCCTTCGTCAGGGCTGCGCGATCCAGGTTCCCACGGTTGACGGGGATGAAGCCGTAGAGGCGCGAGATAGCGTCCATAGGCGGCGGCGCGGCAATATCGCCGGCACCGAGCATCTCTAGCTGCCACGGCGCATAGACCACCATCAGCACGACCTCCATCGTGGCGATGTGATTCCCCACGATGATCAGGGGGCCACTTGCTGGAAAGTGCTCCATACCCGTGATCTGGGTTCTTGTGAGCAGTGGGACCAGCATTCGACCGACACCACGGAGCAGCCCCCGGGACAAACGGCGCCTGGGATACGCGAGCGCAGCCTCCCCCTCATCCATAGGAAACCTCCGTTTGAGCCGCACCTGTCCCGTGCTATGATGTTGTCATGCCAAGCTGCTGTCGTGGTGTTCACGCTAGCACAACCCCGGCGGGGGTCAATCCGCAGCGGAACTCCCTGACCGCCCGCGCCTCATGCTCAGTAAAGCTGATGTTTGGGGTCTGTAGGTGCGGCTTCAGTCGGTCCGGCGCCCTCGGCAGCCGGTGGCATAACCGATGAATCGGCTATTACGAACCAACCTAACTGACCACTCGTGTACCGGTATAAGAGGATGAAGGAGGCCGTTCGTTGAACCGACCACTGCGCTGGTATGACACGATGACCATCAATGCCTACTGGTTTGCCCTGACAGCGCGCTCACAGGTGTTGACGCCGCTGATCGTACCTCTGCTAGTGCAGCGGTTCGTAGGTGAGGCGCTCAAGGGAACCTACGTAGGCCGGATCCGCCTTTGGACTCTGATGGTCGCCCTGCTGATGCAAGCCCTGATGGGGCTGCTCTCGGACCGCAGCACGTCACGCTGGGGACGCCGACGGCCCTTCATCCTCGGTGGCGCGCTGGGCGAGGTCATTGCCTTCGTGCTGATCGGCGCAATCGCAGGACTGGAGGGGCTGACGGGGTACTGGGTCTTTTTCGGCGTGGTCATTCTGTCGATGATCGCGTCAAATGCCGCCCATGCGGCCACCCAGGGACTCATTCCGGACCTGGTGCCGTTGGACCAACGGGGTCGCTACTCCGGTTTCAAGGCGCTGCTCGAGTTGCCCCTACCGCTGGTCTTCACTTCGTTCGTTATCGGCAATATGGTTGCTGCAGGCAACCTCTGGGGCGCTCTCATCGCAACACTCGGTGCCATTCTTGTCTGTGCTGCTGTGACCATGGCCGTCCCGGAATGTCGTCTGGAGGGACCGTCCGCCCCTCTCGACTGGCAGCCCCTGATCCGACTGGCCCTGATGACGGCCGTTTTCACGCTGGTCATCCTGGGGACGGGCGCCCTGGCACGGTTGCTGATCCGTCCGGGTCTCACCGACGCCGGCCTGATTGCGGCAATCGGGGCTCTGGCGATGGCCTTCGCCGTTCTCATCGGAGTCTGGGCCAGTCTGCGGGTTGGGTTGGGGGCGGATGCTCAGAGCCATCATTCCTTCACCTGGTGGGTGGTCAACCGGCTGTTCTTTTTGGTTGCGGCGACCAACTTTGCCGGGTTTATGCTCTACTTCTTGCAGGAGCGCTATCCCGAGCTGGCTGGTGAGCGTGCGGCTGGCCCCGCCGCTCGGGTGATGATGGCTGTGGGTATCGCGATCATCGTAACGGCGTTGCCCAGTGGGTGGCTGTCCGACCGGCTGGGGAAGCGGCTGTTGGTAGCCCTGAGCAGCGTTGTGGCTATGGTGGGCACGGCTGTGATCCTTCTCATACCGTCGATGGTCACGCTCTACATCGGGGGCGCACTGATCGGCGCGGCCATGGGGATCTTCTATTCCGCGAGCTGGGCCCTGGGCACTGAGATTGTGCCACAGAACCAGGCCGGGCGTTTCCTTGGTCTCTCGAACCTCGCCGGTGCCGGCGCAGGAGCTGTCGGGGCCTATATCGGGGGACCTATCGCCGATGCACACGGCTATGTGCTGCTGTTTGCCATCTACGGCGTGATGTTTCTGTTGGCAATCCTGGCCCTGGTCGGTGTGCGGGAGCCGCATGGATCGGTTGCCGCGTCGCCGGCGTGATAGGGGTTCTGGACTGCTGGGGTGGAGCCTATGAAGGGGGGACTGCCTGAACGCTATACCGTTCGTGCGGGAACGCTTGACGACGCTCAAGCGGTGATCGATCTGATGAATGCTTGTGCAGTATGTTCGATCCCTAGGTGTGCAACGCGGGTGGCGTCGCCGTGGCCTTGGCCTGGCAATGCTACAACTCGCCTTCGGCGAGTTCCTCCGACGCGGCAAAGCAAGGGTCACGCTTGACGTCGATGCCGAGAGCCTTACCGGAGCGACGCGGCTCTATGAGAGGGCTGGCATGCACATTCTCTGGCAGAAGACGGCGTTTGAGCTCGTGCTGCGCGAGGGGGTGGACCTATCCACGCCGACCCTGAGCGTCTGTGAGTCGTCATGACGATTCGCTACGTCCATGCACGGAATCCCTGGAGGTCAGATGCGTAAGCTTGCGGTACTGATGCTGGTGTTAAGTCTGCTTGGATGCCGCGTCATAGGCGAGGATGAGCCGCCTCCGGTACCCACGGCATTGCCAACAGAGGTCGGCACCCTTGCCGAGGCTCGGGCACAGCGGCTCGGACGAGGCGTCAACCTCGGTAACGCGCTCGAGGCCCCTGCAGAGGGCGAGTGGGGTATGGTGATCGAGGCGCCTTTTTTCGAGTTGATCAGCGACGCAGGCTTCGATACGGTGCGCGTTCCGATCCGTTGGTCGGCCCATGCCGAGACACAGCCTCCCTACACTGTCGAACCTGGTTTCTTTGAAAGGGTAGATTGGGTGATCGATCAGTCGCTCGCTCAGGATCTCAACGTTGTCATCAACATGCACCACTACGACGAGATCTTCGTGTCGCCCGACGAACATGCCGGCCGTTTCGTCGCCATCTGGGAACAGATCGCGCGCCGCTATCGAGACCGGCCTGACAGGGTCTACTTTGAGCCCCTGAACGAACCCCACGACATGCTGGATGCTGGCAAGTGGAATGCGCTGCTGTCGAGAACCGTCACGGCCCTGCGCCAGATCGATCAGGCGCACACGTTGATCGTTGGTGGTGGTGGCTGGAACAGCATCGCCGGGCTGAAGACCTTGGCTATTCCTGAGGGCGAGATGAACGTGATCGCCACTTTTCACTACTACGAGCCTTACCTCTTCACTCATCAGGGCGCAGAATGGGGCGGCCCCGAGGTCGGCACTTTGGGTCTGACGTGGCCCGGTCCGCCGCAGGAGAAGGTTGAGCCGGTGCCTGATGCCAAGAAGGTGGAGTGGGTGCGAACGTGGTTTCTGCGCTATAACCAGAACCGTGGCGCCGACAATCCGGCAAGCCCTGAGCAGATTGCGCGCGCCTTCGATGAGGCGCTGTCCTGGAGCCACCAGCGCGGTATCCCCCTGTGGTTGGGTGAGTTTGGCGCCTACAGCACGGCTGATATGGATTCGCGAGCTCGTTGGACGGCAACCGTGCGTGAAGTGGCCGAGGCACGCGGCATCCCATGGGCCTATTGGGAATTCGGCGCTGGTTTTGGCGTGTACGACCGAACCCTCGGCGCGTGGCGCGTACCGCTTCTGGATGCGTTGATGCCCGCGGAGTGAGAACGCGTTCTCGGGTGGGCCCCTTACCATTCCCGCGGATTGCGGTAAGCTAGGGGCGGTTGTCCGTTACGAGGTGCCGTCGGCGTGCGGCGCCCTGGCCTGTTTTGGGTGGAGGGGCATTTGGGAGGAGAATCATGACGATGCACAACGGACGTGAACGAGCAACGACTCGCTCTGATGCACGACGGATCTCGCGGCGGCGTTTCCTGGAGATGGCAGCCGGTGCTGCCGGGGGGCTGCTGATCTCGGGCTGCTTGCCTGAGCCTGCGGCGTGGCCCTCTGCTGAGGACGCCCCGACTGACGCGCCAATGCTTGTCCCCACAGCAACTCGAGCGGCTGAGGCTCCCACGGTTGGCGTGGCTCAGTCGGCACCGACAGGCCTGTCAAGCAAGGTTGCCATCGCTACGGCGCGAAACTACGATCGCACCGCAATCTACAATGCCGTCCGGGACATGCTGGACGACCTCGGCGGGATTGGCGATATCGTCAGGCCCGGAGATCGGGTGGGGATCAAGCCCAACCTTACAGGGGGGCTGGGCAACAACGGTCCCGCCGGCTTCTCCCCTATGGAGTCTTTTGTGACCCATCCTGAAGTCGTACGGGCGTTGGGAGCGCTGGTACGAGATGCTGGCGCAAAGGAAGTCTATATCGTTGAGGCGGTCTACCAGTGGGGCTCATACACGCAGTGGGGATACGAGGAAATCGCGCGCGACATCAATGCGACCCTGATTGACCTGAATGCTCCTGATCCCTACGATGACTTTGTTGAGGTCGCGGTCCCTGGCGGCGGAACCCTGTATGAGGAGTTCACCCTAAATCCGCTCCTTCAGGAGTTTGACGCCTTTATGTCCGTGGCGAAAATGAAGTGCCACTGGGTCGCCGGAGTGACGCACACGCTCAAGAACCTGTTTGGTCTGGTTCCCTTGCAGTTCTACCGCTCAGGCGCACGGGACACGAGCCGAACGGCTTTCCACGGGCCCTCGGATGAGACTGCGGGCCAGCGGGTCCCGGAGATCATCGTCGACCTCAACCGGACCCGGCCAATCAATCTGGGCTTGATCGATGGTGTCATGACAACTGAGGGCGGCGAAGGTCCGTGGATCCAGACCTTTGGGCCGATTGCACCCGGGGTGCTCTTCGCAGGCAAGGATCCTGTGGCGACCGATGCCGTGGCTACAGCTGCTCAGGGTTTCGACCCAACGGCCCCAGGTCTCACCGTGCCATTCGTGCGCGGTAAGAACCACATCGCTATCGCAGCGGCACATGGCCTGGGCACCAATCGGCTGGAGGAGATCGAGGTCCTGGGCGCCAGCATTGCTGACGTGCGGCGCGACTTCAAACCCTGTGTCATCGGAATGTAGTATTCCCGCAGCGTGCCCGCGCGTGATTGCGGATCGCTATTGCGCTGCCGGGCACTTGGGGTAGAATCAGCCCGTTTGCACGATGTCCGTTCCTGCTCCCCTGCACACCGGCGGGCAGTAATTCCTGAGGAGATAGAGCATATCTTTATGACAACGCCATTCCTTGAGTATGAGCTTCGCGACGGATATATCCACAACTGGCTTGTGGCCGGGCCTTTGGAGACCCCGGTCACGGTTCTCCCCGATGGCAACCTCGGCGAACCGGAACAGAAACTGCACATCGCTCGCCAGGCACAACGCGCGCGGGAACAGGCAGGTGCTGGCCCAGAACTGACGGGGGAGCCCGTCGATCGCGGTGTGGCTATGCATGGCGACGAGCAGCTCCGGTGGTCGTATGTACGCTGTCTGGACGATCACTTCGTGGATTTGTCGACGTTCCGACACGAGTGGACATACTTGAGAGCCTGGGCCTATACACGCCTAAACCTGTTCGATCCCGCGGATGTCACGTTCGTTCTGACGACCAATGGGCCGGCTGATGTGTGGGTTAACGGTGAGCACGTCCATCGTCACGAGCACTTTCATCACCAGGATCCCAAGAGCGTTGCCTTCCAGGCCTCTTTGCAGGCGGATGACAATGAGATCCTGGTGCGCTTTGAGGAGGTCGCTGCACGGGAGTGTCCCTACGTCATGGCCCTTGCGGTGGAGGGTGCGTTCGATCCCGAGGATGTTACGGTCAAGGTTCCCTCGGCGACAGAGCGCACCGTGCGCCACATGATGCTGGAGCGTGTTTTCGAGCAGGCGGCCGTTGCGGAGGTTGTCAGCTACCGGGGTCGTGTCGTGAACCTGCACTGGCCTGATGACCTCGAGACCAACTTCAACTACGAATACAGCATTCAAGGGCCGGGGAACCGGATCAACGTCAGCGGGGAAACCGAGGCAAAGCCAGGGGAA
>JAKJAE010000004.1:0-7283 GCA_022707665.1 Chloroflexota bacterium | reverse complement strand
CTTGATGTAGGCCATGGGTTCCGGATCAAGCAGGGGCCCTATCGGGTTGTCCTGAGTCCGATCCATCAGGAAGCCCTCCATTCGAATCTGCGGTATCGGTGGGAGATCCCACTCTTCATTCTGGACAACCAATACTCCGAAGCCCCGTATGGCACCTTGGGGAAGCGCAGTTACGAGGCGCTTGCGTATGCGGCGACTCAGGAGGGGCACCTGTATGGCGAAATCGCCAAATGTGAGCTTGGGAAGTTGTCTGAGCTGGATGAGGCGGTTTTCTCAAAGGCGATCGAGTCGATCAGCCGGCGGGGAGACTGCAGCGACTTTGATCTGATCGGCCTTCTCGGCGCCGTAGCCCGCTATGGCGAAAAGGACGGCTTTCCTGCCACCTTACGCACTGCCATCGAGGCGTGTGCATTGGGGTTCAAGTACTGGCATGATGAACCGGGCACCGACGCCATGTGCTACACGACTGAGAATCACAGCATTCTGTTCCATACCTGCGAGATCCTCGCTGGGCAGCTCTATCCTGATGCCGTCTTCTCGAATACTGGCCAGACGGGAAACTGGCATCGCCAGAAAGGTGAGGCTCTCGCGCGGGCGTGGCTTAAACAGCGCGGTGGTGGGGGATTCTGGGAGTGGGACTCCAACTGCTACTTTGAGGAAGATGTCCTGGCGCTATCGCACCTTGCAGGACTTGCGGAAGATGAGAGCCTTGCAGAGTTGGCGGCGGTCGTGCTGGATAAGCTGCTCTTTACAATGGCGGTCAACTCCTATAAAGGCGTCTTCGGGTCAACCCACGGGCGCACCTATGCCCCGCAGGTCACGAGTGGCCAACTCGAATCGACCTCAGGCATCAGCCGTCTGCTGTGGGGAATGGGCGTTTTCAACCACGCCCTTCGCGGCGTCGTGGCCATGGCGTGCTCGGAGTATGAATTCCCCCTTATGATTGCGGAGATTGCGGCCGACCTGCCCGACGAGCTGTGGAATCGTGAGTGTCACGAGATCAACGAGCACGGCGGGACCATTCACAAGGTGACCTACAAGACGCCGGACTACATGCTGGCCTCTGCGCAGGACTACAGGCCCGGCGAGAAGGGGTACCAACAACACATTTGGCAGGCGACTCTGGGGCCGGACGCGCTCGTCTTTGTGAACCATCCCCCCTGTGTCAGTGAGAATGGTGCTCATCGTCCCAACTTCTGGTCGGGCAACTATGTCTTGCCGCGTGTGGCGCAGTGGAAAGACGTCCTAATTGCGCTCCATGCCCTCCCAGAGGATGATTGGCTCGGTTTCACCCACGCCCATTTCCCGGTCTACCAGTTCGATGAGACTGCCGTGCGCGGCAACTGGGCTTTCGCCCGCAAGGGTGATGGTTATCTCGCGTTAGGGGCGTCGCAGGGACTGGAACTGGTCAAGCGTGGACCCTCTGCCTATCGTGAGCTGCGGTCCTTTGGGCGGCAGACCGTCTGGGTCTGCCAGATGGGGCGTACAGCACTCGATGGCGACTTTGCGGCTTTCCAGGAGCGCGTGCTGAGCCTGAGTATGGAGGTGAGCGGTCTCGACGTGACCTTCAAGTCGTTGCGTGGTGACGTGTTCTCCTTCGGTTGGCAGACGCCGCTGGTTCGCAATGGGCAGGAGGAGCCACTCAGGTTTGCCAGACACTACGAGAATCCTTACTGCACGTTCGATCTGCATGCCCCGACGATGGACATACGATGGGGTGACTACATTATGCGCCTGGAGTTCTAGCGACGCTCCAGTCTTTCCAGCACTTTTACATCCCTGATAGATAGAGCGTTGCGGTTCCCGATCCTCATTCAGTTCGAGGATGTGGCCTTTATCACACAATTGTACGAACAACCGCTTGTCATGTCGAAAAACATCGAGTATAATGGCGCTGTACTATTGTGACGGTTCACATCCACGGGAACCCCACATATGATGCCTGATTCCCAGATCAAGCAGGCGACGTTGCGTGACGTGGCTGAAATGGCGCGGGTATCGTACCAGACCGTATGGCGCGTCGTCAATGAGCACCCCAATGTCGCTGTTGACACGCGGGAGCGCGTCCTGCAGGCTGTTCGGACCCTGGACTATCGCCCCCATCGTGCGGCGCAGGTGCTGACGACGGGGCGCTCGTACATCTTGCAGCTCGTGATCTTCGAGTATGCGTATGGCGATCCTCTGCCGGCGATTCTGCATTGGGCCCGCGAGTTCGGCTATACGATGGTGGTGACCGAGCTCAAGGATGCAACGTCGGCGGAGTCGGTGCGCACATTGTTGCGTGAGACCGCGCAGATGATCGATGGGCTGCTGATGGTGATGCCTTATCCGCACCTTTCCTATGATGCGCTGGCAGGGCTTTGTCAGGGGCGTCCGTTTGTGGTGGTTAACACGGAACTTGGCGCGAAGATGCCTTCGGTAGTCTTCGATCAGCGCTATGGGATGCGACTGGCCGTGGAGCATCTGGTTGCGCTGGGCCATCGGCGGATCGCGGAGATCAGTGGACCGCTGGACAACTGTGATGCGAGGGCGCGACACGATACCTGGATCAGGATGGCGGCCGATATGGCCGGGCGTTGCGAGTTTGACCCAAGCCTGAGCGTCGCCGGCGATTTCGAGGTTGGCAGTGGTTATAGCGCTGCACAGCACCTGTTGGCAACGGGTCGCTCTTTCAGCGCAGTGCTGGTGGGCAACGATTTGATGGCCCTGGGCGCGATGCGCGCCTTCGACGAGGCGGGCTTGAGGATTCCTGAGGATGTCTCGATCGTGGGGTACGATGATGCGGCCTTGTCGGCGTATCTCTCCCCGCCTTTGACGACGGTGCGCCAAGAGTTTGACACCCTGGGGCGCGAGAGTGTGGAGTATCTGGTGTCTCTCATCGAGGATCGTCTTACGCCAATTCAGCAGCGAGTTCTCTATCCAGAGTTGATCGTCAGGCAGAGCACGTGCTCGCGGACGGGCGAGCACCCGCAGACGGGCGAGCTCGGAAGGAGGTGATGCGCGGCTTATGATGTGACCTGTGACGTTTGGCTGAATCGATTGACTGTGTTTCAACCAGTACACTTATCAGGAGGAAGAACGATGAAGACGCTTTCACGTCGGCAGTTCCTGCGCATTTCGGCTGTTGCCGGTGCAGGTGCTGTGTTAGCTGCGTGTGGTGGCGGCACAGAGGTCCCGGAAGAGGAGCCTGAAGCCCCAGCCGCCGCGACCGCTACGCCCAAGGCGGAGGCCCCAGCCCCGACCGCAGTGCCCCCAGAGGCGCAGGTCTGGCCCCGTGAGGTCACCCGCGAGACCACGTTGGTCTATGCCTTCTCCGATGTCGAAGATGCTGCTGCTGGCATCGGCAACTTCTACGCCAACAACTGGCACCAGCGCGCAGGCTCGGCGATGCTCGAGTTCCCGTTCTACTACTGCGCTCTTAACGACAAGACCTATCCCTGGCTTGCCGAGAGCTATGAGTACAACGATGACTATACCGAGATGACGCTGTTCATGCGCAAGGGCGCGAGATGGTCGGACGGCGAGGCTCTGGATGCGAACGACGTTGCGTTCACCTACAACAGCCTGAGGGACAAGGCTCCAGACCTGGAGAACTCCGGGTTTGTGAAGCAGTATGTTGCTTCGGCCGAGGCTGTGGATGACTACACTGTCAAGTTCACGCTGAATGAGCCCAACCCCCGCTGGCACTTCACGGGCTGCACCGGACGCTTCGACCGTGGTGTTATCCTACTCCCGGAGCACATCTTCTCGACGGTCGAGGGTGACTGGCGCGAGTTCCTCTTCTTCGATCTGGAGAAGAAGTGGCCGGTTTACTCGGGACCATACACGATCACCCGGATGGAGAGCCAGGTGAAGAACCTGGACCTCCGGTACGAGTGGTGGGCCGTCGATGTGGGCCTGGTGGATGCTATGCCCCAGGTCGAGCGCATCGAGCAGTTTGGTTGGCCGGGCGAGGAAGTCGGTGGCCAGATGTTGATCAACGACCAGGTCGATGTGACGCTTGACCTGCGTCCGGCCACCATCGAGGCGATCCTGGCCCAGGCGGGTGATCACATCACCACCCACACCCATGGCGAGAAGCCCTATGGCTACATGGACTGGTGGCCCACCTCGCTCTTCTTCAACACCCTCGAGCCGCCCTACGACAACAAGGATGTTCGCTGGGCGTTCGCCTACGCGATCGACCACCAGCAGGTCATGGATGTCGGCTATGGTG
Source organism: Chloroflexota bacterium (assembly GCA_022707665.1). Classification (GTDB taxonomy): domain Bacteria; phylum Chloroflexota; class Anaerolineae; order B4-G1; family SLSP01; genus PWVB01. The sequence continues at coordinate 3,067 of JAKJAE010000004.1, read as the reverse complement.
GCGCGGGTGTGAAGACCAACCTTCCGTTCCCCGGTTATCCCGGTCTGACCAAGTACCGGGACAATGCTGAGCCCGAGCTGAAGGCCATGATCGAGAGCATCTACATCCAGGACTTCGACAAAGTTGCCGAGCATATGGCGGCAGCGGGCTTCGAGAAGAATGCCGATGGCTTCTTTGCCAAGGATGGCGAAGTCTTCAAGCCTGAGGTCCTGACCGTCGACATCTACGGCGACATCGGCCCGGTGGTCGTGGAGCAGTTGCGGCAGGCCGGCTTCGACGCCACGATGATCAACCCGCCCGATGCGTGGACGATCATGGGTGACGGCAATGCGAAGGCGTTCTTCCGTGGTCACGGTGGCAGCGTCCTTGATCCATTTGAGACGATGAATATGTACATCAAGGAAAACTCCGTGCCCACTGGGACGAACGTCGTCAATGAGAGCTGGACCCGGTGGTGGGATCCGGAATACGACGAGCTCATGAAGGAGATGAGCCGCACGAATCCTGACGATACCGAGAAGATGCAGGATCTTTACAACAAGGCAGCGAAGATCTGGTATACGAATCTGCCTGAGGTCCCGATCTCTGAGTGGTTCCACCGGTTGGCGATGAACACGACCTATTGGACCGGATGGCCCAACAAGGACGACGCCTATAACACGGCGCCGTGGCACTACTGCTTCGTGATCACGCTTAGCCGCCTGAAGCGGGCTTAGTAGGTCGGCGAAAATGCGAGGGGGCCGTACCGGCCCCCTCGCGATATCCGGTAGCGCTCCGGAGACTTGGAGAGGCCAGGGAAACCGTCTGATGCGCCAGGCATCAGATGGAGGTTGTAGGAATGGCCTGGCGCAGGGTTGCTGTTCTCTCCAGGTCTCCGAGTTCGGATGAGCCCGGTGGAGGATCTTCACGGGTCTGTCCTGTGGGCGTGATGTGATCTCAATTCCGGAGGCGTTGTATGCGCATACCACTCAGTTACGTCATCAAGAGGATTGGCTTCCTCATCGCCGTGCTCTTTACCGCAGCGACCATCAACTTCCTCATCCCGAAGTTGGCGCCGCGTGACCCCGTGACCGAGCTGATCAACCAGAAGATTGCCAGCGGTGGCATGACCTCTGAGGGGGCCAAGGAATTCGGCGATTCGCTCAAGAAGCTCTACGGCCTCGATAAGCCGTTGTGGCAGCAGTACCTGACCTACATCTGGAATATGATGCGTTTTGACCTGGGGTACTCCATCGTTAACTATCCTCAGAAGGTCAGTACGATCATCGGCCAGACCGTCTATTGGACCCTGGGGTTTGTGTCGGTCTCGACGCTCCTGGCGTTTGTCCTCGGTACGGTCATTGGTGCGCTGGTGGGATGGTCCAAGACGTCGAAGTACCTGTCATGGCTGATGCCTCCGCTGGCGATGTTCTCGGCTATCCCTGCCTTCATCCTGGCTTTGGTGCTCATCTATCTGCTGGCGTTCAAGGCCAAGGCATTCCCCCTGCGCGGCGGCTACTCCACGACGATTGACAAGGACTGGTCCAATCCCAAGTTCTTGCTTGATGTGGCTCACCACGCGGTCCTGCCGGGTCTGGCGATGTTGCTGACATCGATCGGTGGGTGGTCACTGTCGATGCGGGCGATGATGGTCACGGTGGAGGGTGCGGACTATATGACCTTTGCCGAGGCGAAGGGGCTGAAGGGATCGCGGCTCTTCTTCCGCTATGCATTGCGAAATACGCTGCTGCCACAGGTGACGGCGCTGGCGATGCAGTTGGGGCTGATCGTCTCGGGTGCGACGTTGGTAGAGGGTATGTTCAGCTATCCGGGCATCGGTAACCGGTTGGGTGGCGCAATCCGGGCGCTCGACTATCCCCTGATCTACGGCATTGTCTTCTTTATGGTCGTTGGGATCGCGGTCGCGACGCTCATTGTCGATCTGATCTACCCGCTCCTCGATCCACGCATTTCGTACGGAGGCTAGGCGATGCCGCGAGGACAAGGTTTCAAGGGGTTTCTGAACTACGTTCGCCGCAATCCTGCCTTTGGGGCGGGGATAGTCCTGCTGCTGTTGCTGTTTCTGTTCTCGACGGTAGCGACGCTGTTTGTTGAGAAGGACGGGGCCTATCCGCTGGCGGCTATGCCCAAGCAACCCCCGGGGGGAGAATATCCGTTTGGGACCGATTCGGTGGGCCGTGATCTGCTCCCAACGCTCATCTATGGGACCCAGATGACGCTGGCGATTGGCATGATTGCTGGCGTCATCGGCCTCGTCGTCGGAACTGTGCTGGGCTTCATGACGGGATACTTCGGGGGCATCTTCGACACCATCATCAAGTTCCTTGTGGACGTGCTGATGACGATTCCCTCGTTTCTGTTGCTAGTGGTCATCGCGTCATCTCTGCCCAATCCTGAAGAGATGTCCGTGCTCACGATGGGATTGACGTTGTCGATCGTGGCGTGGGTGCAGCCAACGCGGGCGATCCGGGCGCAGGTGTTGAGCATGCGCGAGCGAGCGTTCGTGATGATGTCGAAGCTCTCGGGGATGAGCGGGATGGAGATCATCATCAGGGAGCTGATGCCCAATCTGATGCCGTATCTGGCGATCAGTTTGGCGGGTGCTGTCAACGGCGGTGTGCTGGGGTCGTTGGGCCTGCAGGGCTATTGGTGGTGGATCATCGAGCCGGTGATCGTGATCGCCCTGATCTTCATCTCCTTCCTGCTGCTCTCTATCGGGTTGGATGAATTCGCGAATCCCCGGACTCGGAGGACCGTATGAGCGAGCCCATACTGCAGGTAAAGCATCTCAAGGTGTACTACTACGTTGAGGCCGGGGCGGTGAAGGCCGTCGATGACGTCACCTTTGACCTTGCTGATGGCACCAAGATGGGGTTGGTGGGCGAATCGGGATCGGGCAAGTCGACGATGGCCCAGGCGTTGATGCGGATGATCAAACCGCCGGGAAAGATCGAGGGCGGGCAGATGATCCTGGATGGCGTGGATCTCGTCACGCTCAGCGCGGAGCAGATGCGCCAGACGAAGCTGCGCAAGTTGGCGATGATCCCGCAGGGCGCGATGAATGCCC
>JAKJAE010000049.1:3173-12606 GCA_022707665.1 Chloroflexota bacterium | reverse complement strand
CCGCCCCCAGAAGACAACCGAGCGGTAGGCGTGTGAGCAGCGGTTGGGGATGTAGCCATCGTCGATGATCACGGTGCCGCAGACCTGTGGGTTCGCGCGTGCAAACTCGAGCTTCAGCCCGTGCGGGGCAGAGTGGAAGTAGAGCGCTCGCGCCTTGGGATCATAGCCGTAGTTCATCGTGACCAGGTAGGGTTCGCCGTGCCTGGCAAAGGCCAACGTGGCATACTTTCCGGCTGCGAGGATGTCCTGGATGGCGGCTTCGTCGGTGATCGCCGCTTCGGCTTTATGCATGTGGTATCTTGACATCAGGGAAGCCTCCAGTCGCACAGGGGTTGGGTTGCCCAGGAGTATAGGGGTCGGGCTTCTGACGTCAATGTCACGCTGCCCGGGTGAGTGCCGGGGATTCGAGAAAATCCAAGCACCAACAGATAGTTGACGGACGGCCGATCTGCCCTACCATTGGCGCACATTGCCCATCTCGCGCGACCAGGTCCAAACCTGATCCTGCAATATTGGAGACCCGATGCAACAAGCCTACCCCATCCTGGAATTCGACCCAACACGCAGGGCCGTGATCGAACCCGCTGAGCTGATAGAGCCTGCAGGTCTCCCGGAGCGATGCGTCATCTGTTTCTTCCAGGAGGTGCTCACCCAACTCGTCGAGAGCGGGCGCCTCCGCAAGGTCACCAGCTCCAAGTCCGAGTTGTGCGAGCATCCCTTCTATGCGCTGGAGATCGATGGCCAGCAACTCACGGTCTTCCACCCGGGCGTCGGCGCCTCGCTGGCTGCCGGGCTGCTCGAGGAGGCCATCGCCAAGGGGGGACGGACGTTCATCGCGTGTGGGGGCGCCGGCGTCCTCAACCGCGACCTCACGGTCGGCCACCTCGTCGTGCCAACAACGGCGATCCGTGACGAGGGGACGTCCTACCACTATGCTCCACCCGCTCGCGAAGCGCAGGCCTCCGACGTGGCGGTCCGGGCCATCGAACGCGTCCTGACCCGGCACACCGTTCCCTACCTGCTCGGCAAAACCTGGACCACCGATGCCTTCTACCGCGAGACACCCGCGAAAGTCGCATTGCGCAGGCAGGAGGGGTGCCTGACGGTGGAGATGGAGGCCGCGGCCTTCTTCGCCGTGGCGGCCTTTCGCGGGGTGACATTCGGCCAAATCCTGTATGGCGGCGATGATGTCAGCGGCGACACGTGGGACTCGCGCCAATGGAACGAGCATACGTCGGTCCGTGAGAAGCTGTTCTGGTTGGCAGCTGAGGCGTGTCTCGAGCTCTGATCAGGAGCAATCGATGAACATCTGTGTGTATTGCGCATCGAGCGATGCCGTGGCCCCCGCCTACTTCAGGGCCGCAGAGGCCCTGGGGCAGATGATCGCACAGCGCGGTGACACGCTGATCTACGGTGGCGCGGGCATCGGGCTGATGGGGGCGCTCGCCCGTGCGGTGAAGGCCGGCGGCGGGCACGTGATCGGCGTGATGCCCAGGGTTCTGGCGGCGGAGCCCATTACCTTTGCGTTGCTCGATGAGTTCGTGATCACGGACGATATGCGCGAGCGCAAGGCGCGGATGGAAGCCCTGGCGGATGCCTTCCTCGTCCTTCCGGGCGGCTTTGGCACGCTCGAGGAGCTCGCCGAGATCCTGACGTTGCGCCAATTGCGTGAGCACACCAAGCCAGTCGTCCTGCTGAACATCCAGGGCTTCTACGAGCCGCTGATCGCGTTGTTCGAGCACTACTACCGCGAGGGTTTCGCCAAGCCGTGGCGCGAGCTCTATGCCGTTTATGATGATGTGGCGGCAGCGCTCGCCTACGTCGACACTTACAAACCCATCTTGCCGCCGCGCAAATGGTTCGAACCCGGAGGCGAGGCATGAATGACGCACAGGATGTGCAGGTGCAGTACAGAGACGACCAGAACCTGAACGCACGCATCGCGCTCCATGCGCGTTTCAGCACCAACCCGTATGGATGGCAGCGCTGGGTCTTCGACATCCTCGAGCGTGCCGGCCTTCCCGACCATGCGCAGGTCCTGGAGCTGGGCTGTGGCCCCGGCGATCTGTGGGAAAGTAACCGGGCACGCATTCCCGCGGGGTGGTCATTGACCCTCACCGATGCCTCGGATGGGATGATCGAGGCGGCGCAACAGAAACTCAGAGAGCTACCAATGGCGCCCACGTTCAGGACCGTTGATGCACAATCAATCCCCTTTGCCGACAGGGCTTTCGACGCCCTGATCGCGAACCACATGCTCTACCACGTACCCGACCGGCAACAGGCGCTCGGTGAGGTGCGGCGCGTGCTGAAGCCCGGGGGAACGCTGTTTGCAACGACGGTAGGGGAAGAGCACATGAAGGAGCTCTGGAACCTGGTTGAGCCTTTCGTTCCCGATATCCACGACCGCACGCAGGGAGTCTCCAGGGCCTTCATGCTGCAAAATGGCGGGGAGCAACTTGCCCGGGTCTTCTCGAACGTGGCACGTTACGATTACGAGGATGGGCTGGAAGTCACCGAAGTCCAGCCGGTCGTAGCCTACCTGCGATCGTCCACGACGCTGATGCACTGCACACTGGAGCCCTCACAGTGGGCAACAATCCGCCGCACCGTGGCAGCGCACATCGAGACCAAGGGAACCTTCCACATCACCAAAGCTTCCGGTATCTTCGTCGCGTCCTGAAGCGCACGCCCGCGCAGACGCGGGACCCCGGTTACCAGGGGCAGAGCTCAGGGCGCACGCCCGCGCAGACGCGGGACCCGGGTTACCAGGGGCAGAGCTCAGGGCGCACGCCCGTGCAGACGCGGGACCCCAATGCCCACCGCGCATTCCTACAGCAGCTCGTACCCTCACTGGGACAGAGATTCACCAAGCCCAACCGCGCGCCCCAGCCGAAAGGCCACCCCGTTCACGTCGGCGTATCTCTGTGGCACACGGCGCAGGATCGCGTTCTCCCAGATCTCGGCATCGGTCTCGAGCAATGTGGAGAGCGCAGCGAGCATAATCGTGTTGACCGTGCGCGTGTTTCCAGCCTGCTCGGCAAGCCTGAGCGCGTCGACAACCACCACCCGGCTCGCCCGCTCGCCCAGAGCAGCAAGGAGCGTCCCCTCGTCGGGATAGACGGCATCCGAGAGACTCACCGACATCGGCACGATCTGCTGACGGTTGACGACAATCATCCCGCCGGGCTTGAGCCAATCCGCCCAACGCGCCGCTTCGAGCAGCTCAAAGGCCATCAGCACATCGACTGTGCCCTTCTCGGACGTGGGAGAGCCCACGACAGGCGCCCACCGCACGTGGCTATCGACCACGCCCCCGCGCTGTGCAAACCCGTGCACCTCCGACTTCTTCGCGTCCAACCCAAGGTCCAGCCCCACCTGCGCCGCAATATCCGACGCCGTCAGGACCCCCTGTCCCCCGACGCCGACGAAGAGGATGTTCAGTGTGGTGATCATGAAGCCTCCTATCAAGAGTTACGCGATAGAACGAGAAAGCGAATAGGCGAGAAAGCGAATAGGCGAGTAAGCGAATACAGACCCGATGGAAGGGGCGGTCACCTCACATCTTGGTGCTGATGGCGGCTGAGTTCACTGACCAACATGGCGATGATCTCATCCGCAAGCGACAGGCGATCGTCCAACACTGCCTCAGAGAGCAGGTGGCGAGCACGCCAATACCAGCCCTTACTCTCGCGAGCGGAGCCGATCGCAACCGTCCAGAACCAGTTGCGCTGTTTGCCATAGCCCCGTCCGTGGCCCTCCTCGAGATTCGCACTAATGGACCCGGCGCTCCGGATCAACTGCTGCACAATGGATCTCCCACGAACATCCGCCTGCAGTATCTCGCAGTCTCGCCAAACGCACTCATGGAGGAACAGGGCCTTCTGGTACGCGACAGATTTCCACAGTGGTTCACGCTTCATCCGTGAGTGAACGGTAGCCGCCCACGCCCCAAGATCGAGGTCATCCATACTCCCTCACATCCTCAGCTATCACCGAATATAGATACCCCGTGCTCTACCAATCCGTCCGTCTTTTCGCCTTCTCGCTTTTTCGCCTTCTCGCTTTTCCGCTCACTCGCCTTCTCGCCCTATCGCCCCCACCGGACACACCTGCATACAGACGGTGCAGCCGGTGCAGAGGAGCGGGTCGATGGTAGCTTTTTGTTTTCCGCTGGCAGGGTAGATTTCGTCACTCTTGAGGATAGCGGGACAGCCGACACGGAAGCAGGAACCGCAGGTCACGCACTTGGTCAGATCGACGCGCATCTTGGGCTGCAGGTGGAAGTGCGGGGTAAAGACGCAGGCGCCGCGGACGACGACGACCGCCGGGCCGTCTGCATGCGCCATGGCATCGCGCAACACCTTGTTGATCGCGTTGACGTCCCAGGCATTGACCTCCTCGACGAAGGTGACGCCCATCGCCCGGCAGACAGCGGCGATGTCGATCTCGCGCCCCTGTTCACCCTGGAGCGTGATGCCCGTGCCGGGGTTGTGCTGCTGACCGGTCATGGCCGTGATGCGGTTGTCGAGAACTGCGACGACGATCTTTGACCGATTGTAGACTGCAGAGGCCAGTGGAGCCATGCCGGAATGGAAGAAGGTGCTGTCGCCGATAGTAGCGATGGCGGATTCCTGCCCACCGGCCTGGGCAAAACCGTGCGCCATCCCGATGCTCGCTCCCATCGAGATGAGCATATCCATGGCCTCGAATGGCGGCATCACGCCCATCGAGTAGCAGCCGATGTCGCCAGCAAGCACCGCCTTACGCTTGTAGCGGCGCAGGTTGTAGAAGAAGGCGCGGTGCGGGCAGCCAGGGCAGAGCGCGGGCGGGCGACGGGGCACCGAAACCGACGCGAGGGGCGCCGGCGGCTCGGGCGGCTCAGGCAACACCCCCGCGAGGTAGAGCCCCTGGCGAACGTTGGCCAGCGTGAGTTCGCCGCAGAGCGGAATGACGTCCTTGCCATGGGCCACGGGGATGCCAGCAGCTCGGATCTGCTCCTCGATGAAGGGATCGAGCTCCTCCACAACGATGAGCGTGTCTACTTTGTCCGCAAACTCGCGGATCCTGTCGAGCGGGAGCGGGTAGCTCATCCCCAATTTCAGGATGGATTTATGGCCGGCAAGCTCGCGCACATACTGGTAGGTGATTCCGGAGGTGACGATGCCGACGTCGGTCTCGCCCCATTCGATGCGGTTGATGCCACGGTCGAAGCCCTCGGTCGCCGACCAGGCGGCGAGCGCCTCGAGCCGCGCCTCGACCTCAGGATGGCGGCGCCGGGCAACCTCGGGGACGATCACGCGAGAGCCCCCTCCCTCACGCTCATAGGGCGGCAGGGGTTTGAACTCGCGTGCTTCGGGTACCCGCGCTTCCACGGCGGACTTGGAGTGCGATAGACGTGTAGTTGTGCGGAGCATCACGGGCGTGGCAAACTGCTCGCTAACGTCCGCCGCGATCCCCACAAAGCGTCGCGCCTCAGCGCTATCGGCAGGATCGAAACAGGGGAATTTCCCGGATCGCGCATACTGGCGGTTGTCCTGCTCGTTCTGCGACGAGAGACACGCGGGATCATCGGCACTGACCAGAATCAGCGCCCCCTTGACCCCTGTATAGGAAACCGACATCAGGCTATCCGCAGCGACGTTGACGCCGACGTGCTTCATCGCCGCAAGCGTCCTGGCGCCGCCGAACGACGCGCCCACGACATTGTCCAGAGCCACTTTCTCGTTACTGGCCCATTCAGCGCGGATGCCGGGGTAGCGTGCGAAGTTCTCCAGAATCTCGGTCGATGGGGTGCCGGGATAGGCCGAGGCGTACTGGACTCCGGCTTCCCATGCCCCCAGCGCGATAGCCTCATTGCCCGAGAGTAGCGTTTTCATCAGATAGCCTCCTCAGGAGGGAATGAACGCGGCAGTTGGCGCGATTATACCCCGGAGGTTGCGCACTCACCAAAGACAGGCTCCCCGGATCGCGCACCGGGCAGCGAAGGGCCGTGAGGCGGCAGACCCCAGGTGCAGAGGGACGTGTTTGCCGCTGAGCCTCGGGCGGCTATAATCCGCGTATGGCTCCATCCCACAGGGAACCCGCCTCCGGCGGACGCGGACGCGATCAATGGCCCTGAGAACGCTCTACCAGTCCTTTCTCGATAGCGATCCCTCCCGCCTGCGCGTCATCGCACAGCTCTGGAAGGTCGAGCTGCAGTCGAGCCGGAAGGCCGATATCGCCGCTGAGCTGGTAACGACGCTCGCCAACGCGGAGGCGATCGATGAAAGCCTCGAGCGCCTGTCGTCCGAGGAGCGTGAGGCACTCGATGACCTGGTCCGCCATGCCGGCACGATCCCCTGGGCGATCTTCACCCGACGCTGGGGACAGGTGCGTGCCATCGGTCCAGGACGCATCGAACGCGAGGAGCTCTGGCGCGATCCAGCCTCGGCGGCTGAGTCGTTGTCCTTCATGGGATGGGTGCATCGCGCCTTCGACGATCATCTGGGCAAGCCTGTAGAGATGGCCTTCGTGCCTGAGGAGCCTCCGCTGCAGATTGCAGCGCCGCCCACAGCCGGACCGCCGCCGATCGTGGTGCTCGGCGATGACACGCTCGCCGATGACCTGGTCACCCTGTGGTCGGCACTACAGCGAGGCGATCAGACGCGGGAGGCGATCCTCGCACAACTCCATCCTCCATCGGCCCGGCGACTTCAACTGCTTGAGACACTGTCCATAGAGACGGGATGGGTACGCCGTGGCGAGAACGACGCCATACGCCCCGTGGCCGGCACGATCCTGGAGTGGCTACAGGCCGATCCCTGGACACAATGGTCGACCCTCGCACAAGCCTGGACCACGAGCCAGGCGTACAGCGACGTGACCTTCGTCCCGACGCTGACGCCTGATCCGGTCAACCAATGGCCCAACGAGCCACAACGCACGCGCCAGACCTTTCTGGCGGCAGTGAAGCGCTGTGATCCCGGCGCATGGTATGACATCGGAGCCTTTGTCCAGTACGTCAAAGAGACCGCAACCGATTTCCTGCGTCCCGATGGCAACTACGACGCCTGGGCACCGCGTGATGCCACATCGGCGGACCCGCTCCGCGGCTTCGGTGCGTGGGATGCCGTCGAGGGCGCTCTGATCACCGACGCCATCTGCAGAACCATGGCCTGGCTGGGGCTCGTTGACCTTGGTCAGGAGACCCCTGAGGCCTCGCCCGTGGCGTTTAAGCTCACGGATGCCGGCGCAGCACTGCTCGGCGGTTCTCCTCCACCTTCCTTTCCACCCCCAGACCAACTGGAGCTAAACGAGCTCGGCGAGATCCTCGCCCCTGCAAGACGCCGGTACGAGCGCTTTCAGCTCAGCCGGATCGCGGAGGCCATCGGCACACCGGGAGTCTATCGATTCCGGTTGTCGCCAGCGTCGGTGAACCGCGCGAAGCAGCAACGGATCTCCCCTGACCGCATCGTGGACTTTCTGAAAAAGAGCACGGGGCGCAAGACGTTGCCCTCAGGGATGGAGGTAGCCATCCGGCGCGCCTACCAGCAAGACGAGGGAGGGCATCTCTCCCGGGTATGGGTGTTGCGCGTGCCCGATCCGCAGATCCTGCACCAGCCCAATGTTCAGGCACTCATCGAAGAGCAGATGACGCCGACACTGGCGACCGTGCCCTTCGGGCACGAGAAGCAAATCATCCAGCGTCTGCTCGCTGAGGGGATTCTGGTCGACATCTCCCCGGAAGATATCGAGGAGTAAACACAGGCGCCTGGGGCGGCCAGGGTTGCCGCATCCAGGAGCGGTTGGCAGCACGGTGAGCGATTGGGTTGCAGGGCGGGATGGTCCCCGGGGTGCGTCGCCATTAGCGGGATCATCGAGATGCCACTATAATGACTGCCGCTAAAGGGGAGGTTGGTATGTCCGAACACACACTTCAGAAGAAAGTCACAGACGCTTTCCAGGCCCGCTTCCAGCAGCCGCCCGCCATGGTCGTGCGCGCGCCGGGTAGGGTTAACCTGATTGGTGAACACACCGACTATAACGATGGGTTCGTGCTGCCGGTGGCGGTGGACCGGGCAGCGTGGCTGGCTGTCGCGCCGCGGGACGATGGATGGGCAACGGTCCGGGCGCTGGATATGAGGAATGACGAGAAAACGTTTCCGGTTGATCGGACACCCTCATCGGGCGGCGGTTGGTCCGACTACCCGCAAGGCGTCGCCTGGGCTATGCTGGAGCGAGGGATGACCCTGACGGGCATCAACGGTGTGCTCACCTCGGACGTGCCGGTCGGCGCAGGTATGTCCTCGTCCGCAGCAGTCGAGGTGGCCTTTGCCTATGCCTGGGATCAGATAGGCGAGTTCGGCATGAAGTTGTCGGATCTGGCGCTACTATGCCAGAAAGCTGAGAACCAATACGTAGGCGTGAACTGCGGCATCATGGATCAGATGATCAGCGCATGTGGCCGCGCAGGCCACGCGATGATGCTGGATACCCGGACGATGGAGCGCGCCTACTTCCCGATGCCCCAGGGAATCGCCGTCGTCGTAGCCGATAGCATGGTGCGCCGGCAGCTCACGGGCTCCGAATACAACGTGCGCCGGGCGCAGTGTGAGCAGGCGGTCAGCGTCCTGAAGGAGCACTACCCCGACATCACGGCATTGCGCGATGTGACCCCGGAGCAGCTCGACCAGCACAGGAGTGACCTCCCGGAGGTCGTCCACCGGCGGGCACGCCACGTCGTGACCGAGAACAACCGTGTCCTGCAGGTTGCGCGTGACCTCTATGAGAATCGCATGGACCACGTGGGGCAGCTCCTGCTGGAGGGACATCGCAGCCTGCGCGACGACTACGAGGTGAGCATTGCCGAATTGGACACGCTCGTAGAAGCAGCCGCCGAGGTAGAGGGGTGTTACGGGGCGCGCCTGACTGGCGCCGGGTTCGGCGGATGCATCATCGCTCTTGCCGACGAAGGGGCCGTCACTGATATCGAAGCGCATCTCAACGAGGTGTATGACGCCGTCTACGGCAAACAGCCCACGGTGTATGTAACGCTTCCGGATAACGGCGTGGCGCGGATGGCGTGATTGTGTCGGTCAGCATAGCGAGAGAGGATCGCACAAGGAGCACACGATGAACATCAGCATTCCAAAGGAGAGACTTCCCGGTGAGGAACGTGTGGGTCTGACCCCGGCCGGCGTCGGGTTGTTGACCAAGGACGGTCATAAGTGCTTTGTGGAAAGCGGCGCCGGTATTGGAGCTGGATTCGACGACTACGACTACGAACGAATGGGCGCTACCCTCGTCCATAGCGGCGAGGAAGTCTATGCCCAGGGAGCGCTGGTCCTGAAGGTGCTCCGGCCTACGACCGAAGAGATCGGCTGGATGACCAGCGGTCAGGCCCTGATGTGCTTCCTGGGGCTGCCGCAGATCCCCGATGAGGATGTGGCGG
>JAKJAE010000049.1:0-3151 GCA_022707665.1 Chloroflexota bacterium | reverse complement strand
CCGCCGCATCACCGCGATCGCTTACGAGATGATCAGGAAGGACAAGCACGACTTCCCGATCCTCAAGACGGTGAGCGAGGTTGCGGGGCGCATGGCGCCCTACATCGCGGGCTCGATGCTGATGCGGCAGAATGGCGGACGCGGTATTCTGCTCAACGGAGTGCCAGGCGTCTCTGCCGGCGACGTTGTGATCCTGGGCTCGGGAACGGTCGGTCAGAACGCGGCCCGGGCGTTCCTGGGGCTGGGCGCCAAGGTCTTCATCCTGAGTCGCTCACTTGATCACCTACGCGAGCTTGATACGCAGTTCCAGGGACGGGTCACGACGATGATCGACCACGATTTCAACGTGGCCTATGTAGCGCGCTTTGCAGACGTCATCATCGGCGCGGTCCGCAATCCCGGGAAACGCACGCCGGTTGTCATCACCCGTGAGATGTTGCGAACGATGCGGAAGGGATCGGTCATCATCGACTTCTCCATCGACAGCGGTGGCTGTGCGGAGACCAGCCGCCCCACGACCCTCGATTGTCCCACCTATATCGAGGAGGATGTGGTGCACTACTGCGTGCCCAATGTGCCTGGCTCCGTCCCACGTACGTCGACCCATGCGTTCAACAACGCGGCCTGGTCCTACATCCGCCATCTGGCGGCGATGGGCATGGCATCTGCCGTTGCCCAGAACGAGGCTCTGCGCTGCGGCCTGGTGATGCGCAACGGCGAACTCATCGAAGATACCACGCCCCTCGGGCTCCGGTAGGAGGCTCTCCACCTGTATGAGTTGGCAAGCGCTCTATGCAAGCAAAGTGGTCTCGGCGGCTGAGGCCGTCAGTGCAACCGTCAAATCTAGCGCGCGCATCTTCCTGACCGGCAACTGCAGCATCCCCCGGGCACTCACCGACGCGCTGGTGGCCCGTGCACCCCAGTTCGAGAACGTGGAGATTGCCCAGCCGCTGACCGTCGGCCCGGCCCCGTGGAACGCACCGGAGATGCAGGGCCACCTGCGCTCCAATTCGTTGTTCATCGGACATAACGTCCGTCAGGCGGTCTGGGAAAAGCGGGCGGACTACACGCCCGTGCTGCTTTCGGAATACCCACTGCTTTTCAAGAAGGGGGTACTCCCGATCGACGTGGCCTTCGTTCACCTCTCGCCACCCGATGAGAACGGTTTCTGCTCCTTCAGCATCGAGACCGGGCTGACGAAAACCGGCGCCGAAGCTGCCAGGTGCATCGTCGCACAGGTCAACCCACAGATGCCGTACATCTATGGCGACACGTTGATCCACGTCAAGGACCTCGACTACATTGTCGAGGTCGATGCCCCACTCGACGAATACAACAAGGGTGCGGACCCAAGTGATCCGGTCATCGAACAGATCGCCAGGCGCGTGGCTGAGCTGATCCCCGACGGCGCAACGCTACAGATGGGCATCGGCGCACTCCCGGACTCGGTTCTGCCCTATCTGGAGGATCGCACGGACCTTGGCATCCACACCGAGCTGTTTTCAGAGGGCGTCGTGCACCTGGTCAAGAGAGGGGTCATCACTGGCGCCCGGAAGACGCTCCACCCCGGAAAGATCATCGCGGGCTTCATCCTGGGATCGCGCGAGATGTATCCCTGGCTGGATCACAACGAGCTCGTGGAGCTCCATCCCACCGACTACGTCAACGATCCGTGCGTCATCGGGCAGAACTACCGGCAGGTAGCTATCAACGGGGCCATCGAAGTCGATCTGACAGGTCAGGTCTGTGCCGATAGCATCGGGCCCAAGTTCTATAGCGGTGTTGGCGGGCAGATGGACTTCATCTATGGCGCATCACGCAGCGAAGGGGGTGTGCCGATCATTGCGTTGCCAAGCACAGCCAGGAACGACTCAATGAGTCGGATCGTCCCGATGCTCAAGCAGGGCGCGGGTGTGGTCACCTCCCGCAACCACGTACACTGGATCGTGACGGAATACGGAGCGGTCGATCTCTACGGGAAGAGCATCCGCCAACGGACAGAAGCTCTGATCTCCATCGCCCATCCCAAGTTCCGCGAGGCATTGACCGAGCAGGCCAAAGGCCTAGACTATATTTGAACTGTCCGCACCTCCCGGAGCGAAGTGCAGGCAGGTGTCCTGCTGCATGGCGCTGGTCGAGTAAGTGACAGACAGTCAAGCGACTGACAAACAGCCGCGATCTCTGAGTTGAGGAGGTGAAGTTTGTTCCACGCACTTGTCGCGATCAAACAGGTGCCCGATACCACCAACATCCGCATCGATCCTGTGACGGGCAATCTCGTACGTGAAGGGGTCCCGGCGATCATGAACCCCTACGATGCGCACGCGCTTGCGGCTGCCGTGGAATGGAAGCGCAGACTGGGTGGGCGGGTCACGGTGGTGTCCATGGGCCCTAACTCCTTTGTCACGACGATCCGTGAAGCCATCGAGATGGGTGCGGACCGGGGGATCCTCGTCTCCGACCGCAAGTTCGCTGGTGCGGATACGTTGGCCACATCGTATGTCTTGGCCGAGGTCATCCGCGCGGTCCACGAGCAAGATCCACTGGACCTCATCTTCTTTGGCAAGCAGGCCATCGACGGCGACACCGCTCAGGTTGGCCCCGGCGTGGCCGTCCGGCTCGATATGCCCATCGTGACCTATGCCGTCAACATCCGGGCTGTCGATCTCGACGATGCGACAGTCGTCGTCGAGCGCAAGACAGAGCGCTGGACCGAGGTCGTCGAGACGCCGCTGCCGGCCCTGTTGACGTGCGAGAAGGACATTGCCGAGATCCCCTACGCTCCCTTGCCCGATCTGATCCGATCGTTGCGTTACGAGCCTGAGGTGTGGACCATGGATGGCCCCGTCTCGTTCGACACTGAACAGATCGGAGTGCGCGGGTCGCCCACCATCGTCTACCAGATGGGCACGCCGCCGCTGCCTGAACCTGGCGAGAAAGTCAACAGCCGGGAGGTAGGCGTTGAGGCCGCACTGGACTTCATGTTCAAGAAGGCCCAAGAGGTGGGCGTCCTCGAGACGATGATCGGAGGTGCGCGATGACGCGTCCGCAGCAGACGAGGCGTTTCTGGGTCTTCCTGGAGCAAGAAGGGGGTAAGGTCCACCCGGTCTCGTGGGAACTCCTGGGCGTAGCCCGCATGCTGGCGTCGCAG
>JAKJAE010000499.1 GCA_022707665.1 Chloroflexota bacterium | reverse complement strand
ATTGCCGGTTTGCGCACGCTCAAAGCGCAGCAGGAAGAAGCCGAACAGGAAATGGAACAAGCCGAGCGCGATGCCAACCTGGAAAAAGCCGCCCGCCTGCGCTACGAAACCTTGCACCAGTTGAAAGACAAAATCCAATCCGCGGAAGCGAAACTGAAAGAGCTCCAACAAAACGGCGCTCTCCTCAAAGAAGAGGTGGATTCCGAGGAAATCGCCGAGGTCGTGGCAAAATGGACAGGCATCCCGGTAAGCCGCCTGTTGGAGGGCGAGATGGATAACGCCTGCACCAGCGTGTTGTCGGGCAGGATGAAGCCGTCGCGGCTGTTTCCAATGCCGTGCGCCGTTCACGCTCGGGAATGCAAGACCCGAACCGCCCGATTGGCTCTTTCATATTCCTGGGTCCAACCGGCGTAGGCAAGACCGAGCTTGCCCGCGCGCTGGCAGAGTTCCTGTTTGACGACCAAAACGCCATGGTGCGGGTGGATATGAGCGAATATCAGGAGCGGCATACCATCAGCCGCCTCTTCGGCGCGCCCCCCGGCTAC
>JAKJAE010000498.1:279-548 GCA_022707665.1 Chloroflexota bacterium | reverse complement strand
ACTTCGTGACGGCTTCGAGTCCTCCCATATACCGTCGCAGGCGCTCCGGTATCACTACAGATCCGTCCGCCTGCTGCCAGTTCTCGAGGAGGGCAGCTATTGTCCGCCCCACGGCCAACCCGGACCCGTTCAGAGTGTGCACGAACTCGGCTTTCGCGCCCGGCGCAGGCCTGAACTTTATGTCGGCGCGACGAGCCTGGAATGCCTCGAAGTTGCTGCATGACGAGATCTCTACATACCGGTTGTAGCTCGGCATCCACACTTCCAGG
>JAKJAE010000498.1:0-263 GCA_022707665.1 Chloroflexota bacterium | reverse complement strand
CGGTGCACATCATGGTGACACGGTAAGGCAATTCCAAGATCTCCAACACCGACTGCGCATCGGCGACCAGTTTCTCCAACTCATCGTAGGAGACCTCCGGATGCACAAACTTCACCAGTTCAACCTTATCGAACTGATGCTGCCGGATCAGGCCCCTTGTGTCGCGCCCGGCCGCACCCGCTTCTGCGCGGAAGCAGGCGGTGTAGGCAACGTGTTTCACAGGCAGGCAGGCGCCGTCGAGGATTTCGCCGCGGTACATGTTG
>JAKJAE010000497.1 GCA_022707665.1 Chloroflexota bacterium | reverse complement strand
TTTTTCGCCGAGATTAGGTATGTCACGTGTGATAACTTCTCTTCCGAGTTTTGTTTCACGGGCTTCTATTTCAAACTGTTCAACATGAAGCGATGTAAATACGTCTTCTTTTACAAGTTTTTCTGAAAGAAGAATCGCATCCTCGAAGTTATATCCCATCCAAGGCATAAACGCTACAAGAATGTTTCTTCCGAGAGCAAGTCTTCCAAGATCGGTTGAAGGTCCGTCCGCAAGAACATCGCCTTTCTTAATCTTTTCACCGGTTTTAACAATCGGTTTCTTGTGGCATCAGAAGCTATAACTTCACCGTCGTGTTTAGCTATAACCATTACACCGCTGTCTTTAGCTGCTCTAACTTCAATACCGGTTCCTACAAGCGGAGCCTGTTCTTCAAGAAGAGGAACAGCCTGACGCTGCATGTTCGAACCCATCAACGCACGGTTCGCGTCATCATGCTCAAGGAACGGGATTAGACATGTCGAAACTGAGAAAATCTGGCTTGGAGAAACGTCCATATACTGAATTTCATCAGGTTTTCTATAAGGGAAA
>JAKJAE010000496.1:325-558 GCA_022707665.1 Chloroflexota bacterium | reverse complement strand
ATACCGCCGATCAGACGGGTTGACACTCCCCACGATGTCTGCCACACATGCTTAAGCTCATTGTCTTCATCTAGGTACGTGATGTCGAACACTTTTGCGAAGTTCTGGCCCAGGTTGTGCGATGTTCCGGCCTGAAGCGCCCTGCCGTCGGTCATGAGAGCTTCGACGCAGTAAGTGCGAACGGCGCCCGCGAACTTCTCGCGCTCGGTCTTCTGCCCGGCCACGACCGGTAT
>JAKJAE010000496.1:0-265 GCA_022707665.1 Chloroflexota bacterium | reverse complement strand
CCAGAGGAACTCCGAGGTGCGCAGAAACAGGCGCGTGGTCTTCTCCCATCTGACTACATTGGCCCACTGGTTTATGAGAACAGGCAGATCGCGCCAGGACTTGATCCATTTCGCGTACATGTGCCCGATCACCGTCTCTGACGTTGGCCGAACTACCAGCGGCTCAGGGAGTTCTTCATTGCCCGCTTTTGTCACCCATGCCACTTCGGGCGCGAACCCCTCCACATGCTCGGCTTCCTTACGAAGGAAGCTTTCGGGTATGAAC
>JAKJAE010000495.1 GCA_022707665.1 Chloroflexota bacterium | reverse complement strand
CGACCGTCCCTCAGGGCACCCATACCTCTCATGCCCTCCCATTTGGCCCTGGGCTCATAGGACACACACCAGCCCCGAAATCAGAGCCCCCACAATTCATGTACGCGCCTGTGCCCTTGCGAGGGTTTCTGGACCCTCGCAAGGGTTCCGAGCGCTCAGCCGGTCACGGCCGCGACGGCCAAATGCGATTACCCAGCCCCCGAAGTCACTGGTGTGCGGCATTTCTACGCGCCACACACCGGTTTCTGAGACACATTCGGCTGAGGGCGACACGCCCCACCAACACGTCTACTCCACTGTGGATGGGTAGATCGTGTAGGTGCGCAGATCGACCAGGCGTGCCGCCTGCGCCCAGCTCACCCCCAACTCCGACGGCAGCACCCCTGTGTCGTAGCATCGTTCCAGAGTGGTACGCAGTCCTTCCACCCAGACGAGCGTGTCGCCCTCGCCCACCTCAGTGCGGCGCACGAGGTCTGACGGGAACTCAACGATCTCCCGTGGCGATTCCTGCGCCCCATTCACACAGAGCGTATGGGGCGTCGCAGCAGCGATCCCGCACGCA
>JAKJAE010000494.1 GCA_022707665.1 Chloroflexota bacterium | reverse complement strand
GCAGCGGCCTGCCGTCCGCGTCGATGGGCAGCACGCACGACCCGATGGCGCTCGTGCCGATGGAGAGGATGCGCTGTGGTGGGATGTCGCTCTTGCTCAGAAGCGCCCGGACGATCGTGACGAAGTCGTGCCACCAGACCGCGTCTGCGTCGTGCTCGGCCCAGCCGGGGTGGGGCATCGACAGTGTGTGCTCGACGACGTGGGATGCGACCACCTCCCCGTCGAGCGTCACCAACACGCCCTTGGACGAGTAGGTGCCCAATTCCGCTTCCCTGCGAGGGTTTCCGTACCCTCGCAGGGTTTCTGCCGCCCCGGAAGCCCTCGCAAGGTGCGGAAACCTTGCGAGGGACCGCTCCATATGCCGCGTTCCGCTCTGCTTCCCTGCGAGGGTTTCCGCACCCTCGCAGGGTTTCCGCTGCCCCGGAAGCCCTCGCAAGGTGCGGAAACCTTGCGAGGGATCGCTCCCAGCAGCTCGCCCCGGCCGGAGCTATAGCAATACCTTTCCGTCCTTGAAGATCTGCTTCCCGTCGAGCCAGACCTCGCCCTCCTGGCGCATATCCTTA
>JAKJAE010000493.1:277-563 GCA_022707665.1 Chloroflexota bacterium | reverse complement strand
ATTGGTCTGGACACGGAGATTGTCGTTAAGGAAATCGACGGGGTAGGTGGCGTTCGCCATGATCCCGCCCACCTGGGCGGCGGCGATCACCATGACGTCCGGACGGATCGAGCTCACCGCCGTCATCGTCGCCTCGCGATCTCGCAGGTCAAGTTCGCCAGATGACCAGCCGATGACATGTGCGCCCGCACGACGGAAGCGCGTCGCCAAGGCGGACCCGATGAGTCCGCGATGCCCCGCCACGTAAACCGTCACACCCTGCCACACAGAAGCCAACCTAACCGCC
>JAKJAE010000493.1:0-228 GCA_022707665.1 Chloroflexota bacterium | reverse complement strand
GTCTCTGATAGATCGGTTCGGAGATATCGCATGGATCCAGCGTGGTGGGTGGCGTACTGTCAATCGCCATGAAGACCGCGTTCATCACGGGTATCACTGGGCAGGACGGTTCCTATCTCGCTGAGTTGTTGTTGTCCAAGGGCTATACAGTTCATGGGCTGATCCGGCGCGCATCCACGTTCAACACCCACCGGATCGACCACCTGTACACGGACCCCCACGATGCAG
>JAKJAE010000492.1:318-565 GCA_022707665.1 Chloroflexota bacterium | reverse complement strand
GCCCACCCCACTTCCCCCTTCCACCATTTCGCCATACAATCCCCACCATGCCCATTCGCCTTCTCGCCTTTTCGCTTATTCGCCTATTCGCCTATTCGCCTTCTCGCCTTTTCGCTTTCTCGCTTTCTCGCTTTCTCGCTCATTCGCCGATTCTCTGATTCTTGCATTCTCAATTCCTTGGAGGTCCCATGCAACCACCCTTCAGCCCCGTCCTGCTCACCCTCGGTCCGGTGAGCATCTACTGGTA
>JAKJAE010000492.1:0-288 GCA_022707665.1 Chloroflexota bacterium | reverse complement strand
CCACCGGCATCATGCTCGGCGCGCGCGTCGCCGCGTTCCTGGCCGAAGACGCAGGTGAGAACCCCGACAACGTCTGGGATATGCTCATGGTCGTCGTGCTGATCGCCCTGGTGGGCGCCCGGCTCTACCACGTCTTCTCCTCGCCCCAGGGCGGCATGCTCGGGTGGGACTACTACAAGAAGAACCCGCTCGACATCTTCGCCATCTGGCACGGCGGCCTGGGCATCTACGGCGCGCTGGCGGGCGGTGCGCTGGGCGTTGTCCTCTTCTGCCACTTCAAGAAGCTCA
>JAKJAE010000491.1:336-569 GCA_022707665.1 Chloroflexota bacterium | reverse complement strand
TTGCCCTCTTCATCCAGCGGGGTCTTATCACGGTCAACAAAGAAGTTATCCATCTCCAAGGCAAAGGGGGTGATGCCGCGCGCCAGCAGTTGAATGCTGAGACGCTTGGAGAAAGTGGTCTTGCCCGAGGAAGACGGACCCGCAATCAGGATCACGCTGACTTGATCCTTGCGTTTGTCGATAGACTCGGCGATCTCAGAGATTTGCATTTCGTGCAGCGCTTCCGAGACAAG
>JAKJAE010000491.1:0-250 GCA_022707665.1 Chloroflexota bacterium | reverse complement strand
GGTCTTCAGCAGCGTGGGGTAATGCACCATGGGCGAAAGCTGCGTAGGGGCATGCCGGCGCGGGAAGCGCAGGATGAAAGCATCGTTGAGCATCTCCAGTGCAAACCACTTGAGGTAGCCTGATGAGGGCACCATATAGCCGTGATGATAGTTGCGTGTGCCGGCAGCGCTATAGAGGACCAAATCCTTGCGGGGGCGGTACTTGAGCAAGCGCACTTTGTCATCTTCGCCCACGGATTTAAAGTAAGCA
>JAKJAE010000490.1 GCA_022707665.1 Chloroflexota bacterium | reverse complement strand
GAAACGTACATTCGGGAAACGCTGGAGGATCGTGACGAGTACACCGCCGAGGGTGTGTTCTGGGTACCTGAGGGGCACCGGTGGGACGACCTGCGGGCTGCGGGCAGTCAGCCCGACATCGGGATGCGGATCGACGCCGCAATGGAAGCCATCGAGAAGGAGAATCCAACTCTGAAGGGGGTGCTGCCGAAGACGTATGCCCGGCAGGAGTACACCCCGCAGATGCTTGGCGGGCTGATCGACCTGCTGTCACGTTCAGACCTTGTGGATGAGGAGAACAAGTCCCTCGACATTCTCGGTCGCGTCTACGAATATTTCCTCGGGAAGTTCGCCACCCAGGAGGGCAAGGGCGGCGGCGAGTACTTCACCCCCTACTCGATCGTCCGGCTGATCGTCGAGATTCTCGAACCCTTCCAAGGCCGCGTCTTCGACCCGGCCTGCGGCTCAGGCGGCATGTTCGTTCAGGCTGAGGAGTTCGTGAAAGCGCATCAAGGCAGCCGCAACGATATCTCCGTGTACGGGCAGGAGAAGAACCCGACCACGTGGCGGCTCGCAAAGATGAACTTGGCCCTGCGC
>JAKJAE010000048.1 GCA_022707665.1 Chloroflexota bacterium | reverse complement strand
GGGGTACTTGCTCTTCGTGGGAGTGTGGGAGCCACGAAAAAACCTCCCGGGGTTGCTCGAGTCGCTGGCGCTCTTGCGCGACGCGGGGGACGCGTCGCGCTTGGTCATTGCCGGGCGTCCGGGCTGGCTCTATGACGAGGTCCATGCCCGGATCGGGGCGCTGGGGCTGGCACCGTGGGTGCACTTCATCGAGAGCCCGGGTATGGACGAGCTGGTGGCGCTCTACAATGGGGCGCTCCTCCTGGCGATGCCGTCGTTCTACGAGGGGTTTGGGCTGCCGGCGCTCGAGGCTATGCAGTGCGGCACGCCGGCGGTTGTGGCTGATCGCGCGAGCCTGCCCGAGGTGGTTGCCGGGGCAGGGTTGCTTGTGGACCCCGAGGATCCTGCCTCGATTGCGGATGCATGCGCGCGCATTGCGGAGGATCCGCTGTTGCGCCAATCTCTGCGCGAGGCGGGACGCGCCCAGGCCGCGATGTTCAGTTGGCGCAAGACCGCAGAGACGACGTTGGGTGCGTACCGAACTGTTCTGCGCGACCGCTGACCACGGGAGATTGCGCAGGATCCGTTATCTTGGCAGGCCGCAAAGCCGGGCTAGGCTAAGGGATTGCGCCTTCGGCCTGATCGGACCCCCCTGGAGCCATGGGCTCCTTCGACCACCCCGTTTGGACCAGGGCCAGCGTATGCAAAGGAGCACTTTGTATGAGCATCATCGACGTTTCCAACCTGACCAAGTACTATGGGAAAGCGCGTGGGATTGTGGATGTGTCCTTCGGCGTGGAAGAGGGAGAGATCTTTGGGTTTATCGGCCCCAACGGCGCCGGCAAATCCACCACGATCCGTCTCCTCCTATCGCTGATCCACCCGACCAGTGGAACTGCCCGGATCTTCGGGAAGGACGTAACCACCGACGGTCCGGAGATCCGGCGCGATATCGGGTACCTCCCTTCGGAAGTCTACTACTACGAAGGCATGAAGGTCATCGACCTGCTCAAGTATTCCGCTAGCTTCTATGACCACGACTGCACCCGCCGGATGCACGCGTTGTCTGAGGCGATGGAGCTCGAGATGAACCGTCGCATCAGCGATCTCTCGTACGGCAACAAGAAGAAGGTGGGTATCGTCCAGGGCCTGCTGCATAGCCCCAAGCTGCTCTTCCTGGATGAGCCGACTGCCGGCCTCGACCCTCTGATGCAACGCAGATTCTTCGACCTGATCCGTGAGGAGAATGCCCGTGGCGTGACGGTCTTCTTCTCCTCGCACATCCTGGGCGAAGTGCAGCGCCTGTGCGACCGCGTGGGCATCATCCGCGAGGGGCGCATCGTGGAGATCTCCGATATTCGCACGCTGCAGCAGAGCAACTACAAGAAGGTAAATGTGTCGGCGGAAGGGCTTGACCCCACCGCTTTCGACTTGCCGGGCGTGACCAACCTGCAAACGGAGGACGGCTCGGTGCGCTTCTTCTTCAAGGGCGACATCAATGCAGTTCTGCAGAAGCTCGGCGGAACCCGGGTGACTGATGTGACCATTGAGGAACCCACGTTGGAAGAGATCTTCATGCACTATTATGAATAGGCCAAAGATATGAATGCCAGTATCTATCGACACGAGCTCCACGCCCGGCTGAAGTCGGTGATCATCTGGTCGCTGGCGCTGATCGCCATCGTCGGCATGTTCTTCACCTTCTATACGACGTTTGCAGACCAGGCTGCGCTGGTGAACGACATGATGAAGAACTTCCCCAAGGAACTGCGAGCAGCCTTTGGGATGGATGAAGTGGATCTGTCCACCGTGCTCGGTTACTACAGTTTCATCTACCTATTTGCCCAACTCTGTCTGGCGATCCAGGCCGGTAACTACGGTTTTGGCCTCGTCTCGATCGAGGAGAGCGAGCTGACCGCGGACTTCCTGCTGAGCAAACCGGTCGGTCGACCACAGATCTTGACCAGTAAGCTGCTGGCGGCGCTGACCAGCCTGCTCGTCACCACCCTGGTCGTGGGTGGGATCAGCTTCGTTGCGATCGAGCTCTTCCGCAACGGGCATGCCTATGAGCCACGCATACTGCTCCTGCTGTTGCTGGCCCTCGTGGTCTTCGAGCTCTTTTTCCTATGCGTCGGGTTGGTCGTTTCGTTGCTCGTCAAGCGTGTACGTAGTGTGACGCCCTACTCACTTGGGCTGGGTTTTGGCGCCTATGTGTTAAGTGCGTTCAGCGGTGTGTTTGGCGATGTCAAGCTGGAGCTCATCACCCCGTTCAAGCACTTTGACGCGGCCCCTATAATCCAAAACGGCGCCTGGGACACGCCCCTGGTGCTGTTCAATATCGCGGTCACGCTGGTGTCACTTGCGACAAGCTACGGGTTGTATACCCGCCGCGATATCCCGGCGGTGTCGTAGGAGATGCGCCGTGAACATTTTCCTTCGTGAGCTCAAGGCCAACCGCAAGTCGCTGGTGATCTGGAGCGTGATTCTCATCCTGCTGATCCTCATCGCGGTCTCCAAGTTCTCCGCTTTCGCGGACAACCCCGAGATGCTCGCTATCCTGGATTCTATGCCCGACGTGGTCATGGATGCAATGAGCATGCGTGCTTTCAACCTGACCACGGTGACCGGTTTCTATGGCCTGATGTTCATCTACTTCGGCTTGATGGGGGCCATGGCAGCCGCGATGTGGGGCAGCGAGATCATCTCCAAGGAAGAGCGCGACAAGACGGTCGAGTTTTCGCTCGTGCTGCCGGTGTCGCGCAGCCGGGTCATCACCGCCAAGGCATCGGCTGCACTGGCTAACTGTATCGCCTTTGTGCTGATCACGTGGGGTGTGTCGCTTGTGGCCGTGCGACCTTACAGTCCTGACCGGGCCTTCTACGAGTTCCTGGCGCTCGAGATGGCGGCCATGTTCTTGATTGAGCTGATCTTCCTGGCCATTGGACTGTTGCTGGGCTGCGCGATGAAACGCTACAAGCGCTCTGCTTCCACCGCGGTTGCCATCATCCTGATGACCTACTTCATGTCGATCTTCTCTGTCATGGACGAGCGGCTGGATTTCCTGAAGTACGCCACGCCGTTCCGGTACTACGATGCGGGTGAGTTGTTGCGCCGTGGTGGAATGGATGGGGTATACCTGCTCCTGTCGTTGGTGATCGTTGTGGTCTGTGTGGCGGCGGCGTACGTGACCTACAACCGGCGCGACTTGTACATCTAGCGTACAAGAAACCGCGGGGGTCTGAAGCCCGGATCGATCACCCTCCGCTGGTTGTCTACACGCTCCATACAGACCTCCCGACCACGCGCAGATCGCTCGTGTGTACCACCAGCCCGGAGACTGTGCAGCTAAGCGCCAAGCTTGAACGTTCCCAGCGGGGTGTATTCGGGGCCGGTGGGCTTGAGCACGCTCCTGAAGAAGATGAGGTCAGTTGCGGCAGCGCTTCCGAGCGCCCCCACGGAGGTCCCCGCAATAGCTTCTCCAACGGCGTGCAACTCGGCGCGGCTGGCGTTGCGCTGGACACGTCCAAGTGTGAGATGGGGCGAGAAGTGCCGCTGCTCCGGTTGGAAGCCGAGGCCTGCTAGCGCTTCGTTCACGGCTGCGTGCAGGAGCGTGAGCCATGAGGTAGGATCCTGGACGCCGACCCAGATCACCTGGGGGCGGTTCAGGTTTGGAAAGGCCCCGAGGGTCCCGGTCTGGAACGCGAAAGGCTGAACGTTGCGCGCCACCACCGTGAGCGCCGTCTTGATGGGCTCGACCCGCTCAGGCAGGATATCCCCAAGGAAGTGCAGCGTCAGGTGGATGGATTCGGGATCGACCCAGCGCACAACGCCGGTTGGCGCCGGGCGCAACACGGCGTGGCGCTTCAGCCGGTCCTGGAGCGCCTTGAGGGCTTGGTGGATCTCCGTCGGGAGTGATAGCGCGACGAAGGTTCGCAGAGTCGTGGGCGTGTTCTGCCGTCTTGGACCCGTCACGGCGCCTGCCTCGCGCTACTGTGTCGCCTGGGCGTCGAAACTCGGGAGCGGCGCGGCGACCAACTTGTTCTCGGCGATCAGGTAGATCGTGTCTGCGGTCGGACTCACCGCCAGCGCCTCGATGCGGTTGAGGTCACCTCTGGGCAATCGATACTGGCGCACGTACTGTCCCCGTTTGTTGAGGACCATGATCCGCTGCTGTTGGCTATCCGCCAGGTAGACCAGGCCATTGTCCGGGTCAGGTTCCACGGCCATGACCAGGGGGGTGAACTCGGTGTCGGGGAGGTCGCGCATCTCGAAGGAGGGGTCACGATCGCCCAGGAAGTAGGTGCGCAGTGTGCTGTCGCCCAGGAGCAGGTAGAGCCGGTCATCGACGGCGAGGTCCTGCGTGAGTTGCAGGTCCGGGGCGGTCCCGGTCGCGAAGTAGGGTCGTGGCAGCTCGTAGATGCCGTTGACCGGCTCGTACATCAGGATCTGATTGAGCTGTCGATGGACGAGGTAGATTCGATCCTCGAAGGCCTCCATGATAGTCACGTTGCCCGGCGCCAAATCGCCCTGGATGCGCTGGACAGAGATGCTACCTAGCCCTAGCGCGGGCTCGTAGACAAAGATCACCCCGCCTTCGCTGTAAATGAAGACAGCACCATCGGTGTAATAGCCGCCGGGGCCGATCCAGGCGATGTCGACAATGTGATTGACGATCTCGCCCATGTAGTTCTGGCCACGCCGGATCACCGCCACGGGACCGTCGGCGTTGGTCGAGATGTGGTCGCTGGCCAGCGGCAGTCCGATGACGGCATCGGTTGCTGTCTCCAGAATGTAGACCCATCCCCCTGCAACGAGCAGACGGCGTGGTGACGGTGCCGTGCCCAGATCCAGAATTGGGACTGTGTCCAACATGGCCGCACTCTGCAGCATTTCTGCCGCTTCGCGCGCTTCTTCCAGATAGCCGAAGGCCTCAGTGTTCTGAGGGTCAAGGTTGGTGATCTGGTTGGCAAGCGTGCGCAGTGCGTACCAGTCCTGTGGGTCCTGCGAGTTGTAGGCCTCACTGCGGAGCTTCCGTGCATCTTCGAGGAGTTCCTCAGCGCGCAAGGGCCCGCCGAGTTGCAGGTACTTGGTCACGGTGATGAGGGCTACCACCAGCAGGAACCCAAGCACCAGGCCTGCCATGAGCCGGGGCTTTTCCGGCGGCGCTGTCCGGGGTGCGGCTTTGCGGGAGTCTTCGACCTTGCCCGGAAGGAGGGTGCGCACTGCCTGGTGGAGGCGTGCCCGCTCGGCCGTTGTGGCGCGCTCGATGGTCTGCAGCTTGCGAAGGCGCCGCCGTGCCTTCCAGTCCTGAATTCGATCTTCAACGCTGTCGCGGAACGAGGCGAGTGCCGGGCGTATCCGCGGTGCCGTGGCCTGTGGCGTTGGCACCTCCCACGGTTCTTCATCCTCGAGCGCCGTCACGACGGGGCCAGGCGTGGCGACGGGAGTCGGGGGAGTGGTCTGGATCACGACCTCGTCCTCGGTATCCCGCTCCTTCTCTTCTGGCATAGGCTCATCAGGTGTGGGGGCTGCGACCGGCACGGATTGGCGTGGCGTGACCCCGATGGGGGGTGTGTCTGGTGTGCGAGATGGCTGCGCTACGCCTATCGTCGAAGTTGGTTCTGGCTTCGAACGGGGTGGCGCCGCGATGGGACGTGGCTGCGCAGGCAGTCGTACCACCGCAGACGTGGGTGAGGCTTGAGCCTGGGCCAGAATGATACTCCCGGAAATGGTGCGACCGGTGAACTCGCGGTTGAGATGGCTCGTGATCAGACTGAGCTTGGACAGCGATAGAGCTTGTTGCCAGGCTTCGCGGGCCTGTGCTTCGGCGATGTTGGTAGTCGTCAGGCAGACAATGCTGCCGGGTACCATGGTGGTATAGCCGATGTTGTGCTTGGGGAAAAGCTCGAGTTGGGAACCGCCGGGAGATCCCTGGGGGTCTGGTGCGTGCCAGACGTAGGCGTATGCGGCGCCGACCTGCCCCAGGAACGCCTCGTCGTCCGAAAAAACCGCGCAGGTGATGTTGCCTGCACACTTGTTCCCCGATTCCGCCTTCTGATTGAAGGCGATCAGGTGACGGTTGGCGGTCGCCAGTGCCCGGCGCAGTCTGGCGACGATGCTCCCGGATGATGCCCAGTAGGTCTTGATGACCAGCGACCGGATTTCGCGGCTGCGGTAGGGAAGCTGCGGCGTCAGGTCGACCAGGACGGCAATCTGGTAGCCGGCATCGGAGAGCACGTTTGCCTGTGCTGCCGCGATCGATGCGTCAGGAGAGGGATGTCGGCTCCGCACCCCTTCCTCGAACCGCAGGATCTCAGTTTGGTATTGCATAGGGCATCCTTTGGCGAGAGTGTAGATGCAGGGGCAAAGATGTCAAGTAAGAAGATGGGAGGGGGAAGCCATCCAGGGGCCACCAATCTGGCCCCTGGACAGCGGTTGCTAGTCTTCGCGACGGAGTAGTTCCTCAAGCGCCCCGAAGTGTGTCCGGGACGTCAGATCAAGGGAGAGCGGGGTGACAGAGACCTGGCGCGCGGCATGCAGACACCAGATGTCGGAGCCGATCTCGGTGAGCTCCGGATGGTCCATGACGCGATAGCCAGCTACCTTCTCCTCGCTCATGGCGGCATAGCCTTGCGCCGGGACGAAGTAGCGCTGGCGGCAGAGGGGCGTCAACTGCCAGGGCGTCTGGGGCGTGGCATTCTGGGGAACGTTGATAGACAGGATATCGGCATCGAAAGGCAGAGGGTGGCGGAGCAACCGCTGGGCGAAGGTGCGCGTGAAGGCTCCGGCGGCGACGTAATCCTCTGCCGCGTCGCCCACCAGGTGGTTCGCTACCGGCATCTGCACGGAAACCGCCAGCGCTGGAATGCCGAAAGCCGCCGCCTCGATCGCCGCACCGACGGTGCCGGAGATGGTGATATCGACGCCTACGTTCTCACCGAAGTTGATTCCCGAGATCACGAGATCGGGCCGGCGGTCAACCAGGCGGGCCATGGCGTGGACGACACACAGTGCCGGCGTTGCGTCGATCGCATAGGAGCGGTACCTGTCGGACGGTACTTGCGTGATCTGGCCCGTGACCGAGATGGGCATCGAACGTCCAGATCCGGACCACTGCTGGTTGGGTGCGGCGATCACAATCTCGCCAAGACCGCTGACGGCGTCGACGGCGGCCTGCAGGCCGGGTGAGTCGATGCCATCGTCATTTGTCATCAGGATGAGGGGCTGTGCCACAGGTTGCCTCCACGTCTACATTGTCTCTGGTGCCGGACGCGCCAGCACTGCCCCAAGATAACACGCATCGAGACGTGAGCAAGCCCTTCTGGTCGCTGGGCGACCTGGCAGGCCAGGAGGGTGACACCTTGGCAGGTGCCGGGACCCGTCAGACGGTCCGCGGCACCTGACCTGGGGTTAGCGCGAGTAGAACTCTGCGACCAACCGCTCGTCGAAGTCTTCTGCTATGTCCTCCCGTCCCGGAACGCGGAGGACTTGCCCTGTTGCCCCGCTGCGAGCCAGCCATTCAGGCAATGAGATGGGCACGTCGATGAGTTCCTGGATTTCGGGGATACGCTGTGTTCGTGGCTTGAGCGCCAGGGATTGGTCCGGAGCCACCAGGTAAGAGGGAATGTCGATCTTCTGACCATCAACCAGCACGTGGCCGTGGGAGACAAACTGCCGTGCCTGGGGGCGCGTACGTGCCCACCCCATCCGGAAGACGACGTTATCGAGCCGCCGCTCGAGCAGCGAGAGCAGGGTTGGACCGGTAAGGGCATGAGTCTGCTGCGCCAGGCGGTAAAAGCGCCGGAACTGCTTTTCGCGCAATCCGTAGGTGCGCTTGACCTTCTGCTTCTCACGCATCTGGACCTCATAATCGCCGCGACGTTGGCGGCGGAACGTCGCGCTCTGCCCGTGCATCCCGGGGGGCTGGTTGAGCCGTCGTTCCAGGCTCTCGCCCCCGTTTCCAAAGAGATCCACGCCTTCGCGGCGTGATAGCTTGTGTTTTGGGCCTGTATAACGCCCCATACTCGGACTACCTCCTTACTGCGAGCTGTATGCCCGTCGATGCGCGGAGTATACCATACCGGAGCGTTTTTACAAGATGTTTCTATTCTAAATTATAGAACTCTCTGGGAGGCTTCGTCTGTCCCAGACCCATAGGCTTCCCGTCTCGATCAGGCGACTGACCGAGTCGACAAGCCCATGGGTCTATAGGGCTTGCTCCCTTGCTGCAAGATCCTCGGCGACCGCCGCGACGAAGAGCAACGACGATAGGCGGTTGAGGTAGGCCAGATTTTGTGGGCCGAGCCCGGGTTCGGCCCCGGCGAGCGCTACAACGTGCCGTTCCGCGCGGCGCACGACGGTTCGGGCCACGTGGAAGGCGGCGCCGGCAAGCGTCGCGCCGGGCAGCACAAACTCCCTTAACGGGGGCAGATCGCGTTCTATCTCGGCGATCCGGGCTTCGAGCCAGGTGACATCATCTGCCGAGGTTCCCGAGTACTGCGAGCGCGTCTCGGGCGTGGCGGACAGATGCGCAAGCATCCGTCCAAGGTGTTGCTGGACAACGAGGAGGCTGCCTTTCTCCCCCTGGATGGTGCAAGCGGCTCGCGCCATACCGATCGAGGACATTGCCTCGTCGACGCTGCCCACCGCTTCGATCAGGGCGCTGTCTTTGGAGATACGCGTGGTAGTGCCGAGGCGACCCGTACTGCCGCTGTCGCCTCGGCCTGTGAAGGACCGCACGCTCCGGGCGGACGGCTCAGTCAAAACTGTCACCCCCAATCAACTTCACGTAGTTACCGCGCTCAAAGGCTGCCGGGTTTGGCGTTTCCTTGTGGCTCAAGATGCCCTTGATCTCACCGAGAGATCCGTAGTTATGCGCGTCGAGCCACGTTGCTGTCCCCTTGACGAGGCTCTCGATCCTGTCAATGCCTTCGGAGAGCAGCACCGAACAGACGTTGGCGATATCGGCTCCGGCCATTACAGCCTTCACGATGTCTTCATGCGTGTGAATGCCCGTGGTCAACGCAAGCGAGGACTCCACTCTGCCGTAGAGGATGCCGATCCACCGTAGTGGCAACCGCATCTCCTGTGATGTGCTGGGATCGAGGCTGCGTTTGGAGGACAGTGCCTCGATGTCAAGATCGGGCTGGTAGAAGCGATTGAAGAGCACGAGCCCGTCTGCGCCTCCGCGGCTCAGTACCGTCGCCAGGTGGGGGATCGAGCTGAAGAATGGGCTGAGCTTCATGGCGACCGGGATGGAGACCTGCAGCTTCACATCGTGCAGGACGTTGAAGTAGAGCGACTCGACTTGCGATCCGGTGAGTCGGTGCGAGGTCGGAATGTGATAGATGTTGAGCTCGATAGCGTCGGCGCCGGCTTCCTCGAACAGGCGGGCATAACGCGTCCATCCTCCCTCACTGTAGCCATTCAGGCTGGCGATGATGGGGATGTCGACGGCTTCCTTCGCTGCTCTGATCAGATCCAGATAGGCGATCTCGTCACGCCGGAAGATGTCGAGCTCAGGAAAGGGCTCCGTCATCTCGGCGTAACGGTACTTCTGATCCTCGAGGATATCGTCCAGAAGCGCTGCCTCGCGGTCGACCTGTTCTTCGAACAGTGAATAGAGCGTGATCGCTCCGGCCCCCGCGTCCTCCATCTTTTTGATCCTGTCCAGGTCGCGCGATAACGGCGAAGCGGATGGCACGACAGGGTTTTTGAGGGTGAGTCCCATATAGGTTGTCGCCAGGTCGGTCATAGTTACCTCCTCGACGGAACGAGTAATTCAAACTATATGATAAACGATATAAAACTACAAGTCTCGCGGTATTCGGGCCTGGTATTGACCCTGCGTGGTAAGCCGACATAATTCCCTTGTGATGATAACCCGAAAGGTGTTGGTTGCATGGTTGATTATCCTGGCTCTGGCAGGGTGTGCTGGTGGGAGCCTGTCGCCGTCAAAGCTCACGGCAGCACCAACCGCGACGATCACGGCGACCCTGACACCCTGTCCCACGCTGACCCCGACCGCCACCGTGACGCCCACGCCGACGCCCCTGCCGGCGGCATCGCTCGCTGACGCACGTCAGGCCTATGTCATTGGTGACTGGGATGCAGCAGCGTATGCCTATAGGGCCTTGCTGTCCGCGCCTGGAACTGCGCCGGACGATCGAGTCGAGGCGTCGTTGGGCCTTGGCCAGACCTACCTCGCCGATGGGGCAGCTTCCGAGGCGATTCCCGTCTTGGAAGCGCTGCTGACGACGACGGATCCAATGGCTCCATCGCAAGCGGCGGCTGCGCATGTTTTGCTCGGTGATGTGCTCCTGGCGGTGGGCTCGCCAATTTCGGCAACTGAGCACTATTCGGCTGTGTTGGCGTTGGAGCCTCTTCTCGCCTCCTACGCCTACGACTGGATGGGTGATGCGCTCTACGCAGGTGGCGCCTATGAGGATGCGGCCAGGATCTATGGGGAGGCCTTGCCGCATGCCGAGGCGCCCAGCCAGCGAGTATGGCTTCTCGAACGCATCGCGGTGTCCCGGTCAGCCTATGGCGACTATGCCGGGGCGCTGGCAGCCTATGATGAGATTCTCTCGATCGCGCAGATTCCCGATTACCGTGCACGTATTCTCTCCCAGGCGGCGGACACGGCTTGGGCCTATGGTGATCTGGACGAGGCCTATGCGCGCATGGCGGAGCTGGTCACGGGTTACCCGAACGCCGACCAGGCCTATACCGCTTTGGTGAAGCTCGTTGAGGGCGACCAACCGGTCGACGAGCGGTTGCGTGGATTGATCGACTACCGGGCGAAAGCATACGGTCCGGCAGTGCAGGCGTTCTACCGGCTGATTCAGGGAGACCCCAATCATGACGGCGAGCCTCATTACTACGCTGCGCTCTCCTATCTCAAGGCGGGCAGCCCTGAGATGGCTATAGATGAATTCGATGTGCTCATCGAGACTCATCCTGATGATGGATACGTACCGGATGCCTGGATGGGCAAGGCCCAGGCCTTGCTGGCGCTCGGGCGTCCTGACGACGCGCTGGAGGTATACCGCGCAGGGCTCGATCTCTATCCCGGCGGCGAGGCCGTTCCCTCCGCTATCTGGGATGTCGTCGATGACCTCATGGACGCCGGAGGCCTGGAACAGACGGCAGAGTTGCTGCTCGACCTGGCCGTGCGCTACCCGGACGATGCACTGGCGCCCGATGCGCGGTTCCGTGCTGGTCTGGCGTATTACAGGGCCGGTGATATGGAAGCGGCCCGCGTTGTCTGGCGGGACCTTACGCTATGGTACCCCTATGCTGAACGGACCCAGGCGGCCTGGTATTGGCTGGGCAAGACGTACCTCGCAACCGGTGAGACAATCAGCGCAACCGAAGCCTTGAGCAATGCTGTAGGTCTGGGTGCCTGGAGCTTCTATGGGCTGCAAGCAGGCGACGCCCTGGCGGGCCGGCAGCCATTCACGGCCTATCCTGACAGTCTGGCATTGTGCGAGGACGGCACGGCACAGGCTGAGGCCGAGGCGTGGCTGGCCAACTGGCTTGGGCTCGACCCTGCCCTTTCCGTTGGCACGCTATCGGAGACGCTCGCGAATGATCCCCGGCTGCAGCGCGGTACGCGCTTGCTTGCTCTCGGGCACTTCGACGAAGCACGGACCGAACTCGAGGCACTCCGCACAGCCACGGCCCAGGATCCACTGGCGCAGTACC
Organism: Chloroflexota bacterium; assembly: GCA_022707665.1. Classification (GTDB taxonomy): domain Bacteria; phylum Chloroflexota; class Anaerolineae; order B4-G1; family SLSP01; genus PWVB01. Next base: position 1,021 of record JAKJAE010000048.1, on the reverse strand, counting down.
AGTTGGCGCTTACCTTCCGTGATATCGGGCTCTACCGCTCGTCGATCCTTGCCGCGGCAACGGTCTGGCGCCTGTCACCGGCAAAGGACGTGACCGATGTGCCGCCTTTCATCGGCTGCCTGACCTATCCCCGCTACTACAGTGACCTTCTCGAACAGGAAGCGGCGCGTTACGATCTTTCTCCCCTCTTCGCCTATGCCCTCCTCCGCCAGGAAAGCCTCTTTGAGGGTTTTGCGACCTCGTATGCCGCGGCGCACGGCCTGATGCAGGTGATCCCGGCCACTGGCGCAGCGATCGCGGATGCGTTGGGCTGGCCTCCTGACTACACGACGGCGGATCTCTACCGTCCGATGGTAAGCGTGCGGTTCGGGACCTGGTATCTCACCGAGCAACGTGAGCTCTTTGACGGCAACCTCTTCCCCGCAATGGCAGCGTACAACGGGGGGCCCGGAAATGCGTTGCGTTGGATGGAGGAAGCGGTGGGGGACACCGATCTCTTTGTGGAGCTCATCGACTTTCCCGAGACGAGCAGATATGTGCGCTACATCCGGGAACACTACGCCTACTACCGGCATCTCTATAGCGCCCCGATCGAGCTGATGACACCTGCAACGATCCTGCGGGAATCCGACTGAGGTCCCAGGACGTCGCGCGACGCCCCGGTGCGCAAGTCATCCGGTAGGTAAGCATCACGGCCCTTCCCCACTGCCGTCCCCTTTCGGAGTAACCCGCATTCACTCCACGACGAGGGGCCGCTTGCTGGGTACTCCTGCCCGGCGGGGGTATTTCTCAGGCGTGGCGGCTACTTTGTCCAACAGCACCAGGTAGCGCGTTTCTGCAATGCCCCGGAGGTTGACCGGGATCAGCCGCCGGAGCTGCCCTCCCAGTTGGGCGAGCGCCCATTCGCTGCGCTGAGCCTCAGCCGGTGCGCTCTCTCCCTTCTGTGCCAGCACGCGTCCATTCACCTGCACGAGTGGTAAGAGATACTCGATGAGGACCGGCAGGTCAGCCACAGCTCGCG
>JAKJAE010000489.1:341-578 GCA_022707665.1 Chloroflexota bacterium | reverse complement strand
TTCCCACCGGGGTGCATGTCGCCGCTGAAAAAATACACCTGGACGAGGAAATCAAACAGGCGATTGAAGACGCAATTGAAGAAGCACGCCAGGCTGGGCAGTCAAGCGTTGGCACTGAACATTTGCTGTTGGGCATGGCGAAGAATGAAGCCAGCCAGGGGATGCAGACCCTGCTTAAATCAGGCATCACCCCTGAACAGGTACGCCGTCAGACTCGTCGTGTCATTCAGAAATTCA
>JAKJAE010000489.1:0-247 GCA_022707665.1 Chloroflexota bacterium | reverse complement strand
AGCAATACACCTTTGGTTGACCAGCTGGCGACTGACCTCACCAATCTGGCTGAACAAGGCCGGCTGGACCCGGTGATCGGACGCAACAGGGAAATTGAACGGGTCATCCAGATTTTGGCGCGTCGCAGCAAGAATAACCCCGCCCTGATCGGTGAACCGGGGGTAGGCAAGACAGCCATCGTTGAAGGATTGGCGCAGGCGATTGTCGAAGGTGACGTGCCGGCGCTGCTGCTCAACAAACGGGTGA
>JAKJAE010000488.1:348-580 GCA_022707665.1 Chloroflexota bacterium | reverse complement strand
CGCTGGCGTTGCTGGCCCTGGTGCCGTTCATCGTGACGGCTTTGATGCAATGGTAGGCTTCTGGTAGGAATCGGGGCACCTTGCGAGGGGTGCAGGAACCTTGTGAGAGTATAGAAACCTTGCGAGGGTGCGGAAACCCTCGCAAGGCTCCAGGAAAAGAGGACATATGATGGTGGGTTGGCGATGGCGGGTTCTGCGGTTGGCGGTTCTGGTGGTCATTGGCGGCGCGTGT
>JAKJAE010000488.1:0-321 GCA_022707665.1 Chloroflexota bacterium | reverse complement strand
GCGGGGGAGAAGCTCAAGGTGGTCGCGACGACGAGCCTTGTGGCCGATGTGGTGGGCGCCGTGGGTGGCGACCAGGTTGACCTGACGCGCTTGATGCCGCTCGGGGCGGATCCGCACACCTTTGAACCAACACCCCAGGACGCGGCTGCGATCAGTGAAGCGCACGTCGTCTTCATCAACGGCGTGGGGCTCGAGGCCTTTATGGACAGATTGCTGGCGAATGCCGGCGGTGATGTGCCCGTTGTGCCGGTTTCAGAGGGCGTGCAACTGCTGGCCTTTGCGGGAGATCATGGGCACGATGAGGAAGAGGGTGGGGTAGCC
>JAKJAE010000487.1:329-581 GCA_022707665.1 Chloroflexota bacterium | reverse complement strand
CCAGTCCTGTGCCCGCCCGCAAATTCAGATCGGTCGTTGTCTTGCCCATCCATCCAGACATAGACCCTCCTTATTTTTGTCAACCAGTGTTTGTATTATGAAGTAGGGAGTAGGGAGTAGGGAGTAGGGAGTAGGGAGTAGGGAGTATGAGCCTCAACGTGACAGTTCTATTGTAATGGAAAATGCTACAAATGGAAATATTTGATGCGAAGTTGGCGTAGACAATCTGGTTTGTAGAACCGGGGCGTCGAA
>JAKJAE010000487.1:0-246 GCA_022707665.1 Chloroflexota bacterium | reverse complement strand
CGGTGAACGACAGCGGCGGCAGGCGCAAGCTCAGCCTGTTGCCATCCAGCGGGCCAACCGTGATCTGGCGTGAGACGATGGTTTCGGGCTGTTCGTAGGTGTTCACCGCCTTGGCGTCCGCGCCCGTAACCTGGTGCGCGCCCGTGACCTGACGGGGGGCGTCGCTCTGCCAGATGACGTCGGTGGACAGCGTCTCCGTCTGGCTGCGGTTGACCACGAAGAGCGCGCCCTGTTGCGTTTCGGCGT
>JAKJAE010000486.1 GCA_022707665.1 Chloroflexota bacterium | reverse complement strand
AGCGCGACAGAAAGAAGTGACAAGCTCCCCTGGAGGCAGCGTTCTCGCACGTCGTAGTCGCGTGCGTGCGCCGCGTTCTGACGCGCCGCGTTCTGAGGTTAGCGCATTCAAGCGTTCGGAAACCTTGCGAGGGTCCAGAAACCCTCGCAAGGTTTCTGCACCCTGGAGGTTGTCAAAGCCGGGGTGTAGGGTATAGTTGGCGCCATGGAAGATACCGAGTTCACCGAACCGCAGCGCTGAGCCTCGCGCCCTTTGACTGGGTCGTGGTCGACACGGTCTACGGCGAGCAGGTCGGCCAGGTGGTGGACCTGCCGTCTATGACCCCCGAGGAGATCGCGTCACGCAAGTTGCGCGTCGTCCTGCGCCGCGCCAGCGGGCTGGATATGGCCCAGCATCACCTGATGCTACAGCGCGCGCAGCGGCTGGTCGAAGTGGCCCGGGAAGAGGTCGCAACGAACCGTCTGGACGCCAAGATCGTCAGCGCGGAGTACACGCTCGACGGCAACAACGCCATCCTGCTGTGCTCGGGCAACGTCAGCAAGCAGGCCTTCGCCACCCTGCGGCGCCGGGTCGCCTCGCGG
>JAKJAE010000485.1:351-582 GCA_022707665.1 Chloroflexota bacterium | reverse complement strand
GGGGCAGCGCCTGGCGGAGCTGCGCGAGCACGCGGTGGTTATCCACAATGTCTATAACGACGAGTGGGTGACGGCGCCGGTGCGGGTGGTGGAGGCGCTCGCGCCGGAGGATGAGTACGATTTGGTTCTGGTGATCATGCGCAAGAATGCGGCGTTGGGGATTCTGCCGGTTCTGGCAGCGAATACGCGCGTGCCGAATGTGCTCTTCCTGATGAACGACGCGGCGGGACC
>JAKJAE010000485.1:0-231 GCA_022707665.1 Chloroflexota bacterium | reverse complement strand
ACCGGCGGCGATTCCGTTCGGAGAGGTGGACGGGCGGATCACGGAGCGCACGCTGCGCATCGCCGAGGCGCTGGACGCGGCGCCGGGTTTGAAAGCGGAGATTCGCACGGATATGGACGCCTGGCATAAATATCACGTGGCGCTGCTGATGCCCTCGATTGCGCCAGCGCTCTATGCCTGCGGCACGGACCGGTTGCGGTTGGCGCGGACGCGGGATGCGCTGGTGCTGAC
>JAKJAE010000484.1:335-589 GCA_022707665.1 Chloroflexota bacterium | reverse complement strand
GTAAATGCTTTAGCACCCTTGTCTTTCAAAAACCTACGCAGTGCTATTTCGATTCGGGCAGCTTCAAAAACTTGACCGCGGTCCTTACCCCCAACCTGTACGTTTGGCGCAAAATCGTATTCCGATTCATATTGTTTCACCATTTCCGCAATCTCACTATCGGTTACTTTATCCTGATAGGCAACCAAATCGCCTACAGGATAATAATCGACATGATATCCGAGACGCATTTCGGCCTCTACCTTGTCGCCATC
>JAKJAE010000484.1:0-294 GCA_022707665.1 Chloroflexota bacterium | reverse complement strand
AACCCTCATCCATACCGCAATCCTATCCTGAGCCTTTTTGTCCTGCCAGTGGCCGACAACAACTTTGCGATTTTTTCGCATTCGCGTAACGATATGGCCGAATTCGCGATCGCCATGCGCCGACTGGTTCAGGTTCATGAAATCCATATCGATTTCGTTCCAGGGAATTTCCTTGTTGAATTGCGTATGAAAATGCAAAAGCGGTTTTTTGAAATTCTGCAATCCGTGTATCCACATCTTGGCCGGCGAAAAAGTGTGCATCCAAGTGATCACACCTATACATTTGGGATCGTT
>JAKJAE010000483.1:290-590 GCA_022707665.1 Chloroflexota bacterium | reverse complement strand
AAAATTGGTATCATCGGGTTGAACGGATCGGGAAAATCCACCCTGTTGAAAATTATAGCCGGAATTGAGAAAAACTACGAAGGTGAAGTGGTTTTTTCTCCTGGATACACAGTAGGCTATCTGGAACAGGATCCTCAACTCGACCCCAACAAAACCGTGAAAGAAATTGTGCAGGAAGGGGTACAGGAAGTCATGGATTTACTGGCTGAATACGAGGCCATCAATGAACAGTTTGCCGAACCGGATGCCGATTTCGATAAACTGATTGCCCGTCAGGGGGAGTTACAGGAAAAACTCGAC
>JAKJAE010000483.1:0-274 GCA_022707665.1 Chloroflexota bacterium | reverse complement strand
AACAAACTGGAACGTGCGATGGATGCACTTCGCTGTCCGCCCGAAGAAGCGCTGGTAGCCAACCTCTCGGGAGGAGAAAAGCGCCGGGTGTCTTTGTGTCGCCTGTTGCTTCGTCAGCCCGACATCCTGTTGCTCGACGAGCCGACCAACCACCTCGATGCCGAATCGGTGGAATGGCTGGAACACCACCTGCAACAATATCAGGGAACAGTTATTGCCATCACGCACGACCGTTACTTCCTCGACAATGTAGCCGGCTGGATCCTCGAACTCG
>JAKJAE010000482.1:338-602 GCA_022707665.1 Chloroflexota bacterium | reverse complement strand
GAAAGGACCCTCCGCGTGGTGCCGGGAGCCAACTCCTGCCCCGTGACGCTGCCGTCCCGCGTCAGGCTGTGCAGTGCCTGCCAGTTGCTCATGCTCACGTGCTGGTCGTCCTCTCGTCGCCGCCAGTCAACCACCGGCGTGCGACAGGCATTCCCGGGCCGAGGCGGGCTTCCCGCGGACTGGACCCGGTGTTCTCATTCGCCGCGCGGTGGGTGACGATGTGCGCGGCCACCCGTCGTGGGCTCGGCTCGCACGTTTCGTCCC
>JAKJAE010000482.1:0-241 GCA_022707665.1 Chloroflexota bacterium | reverse complement strand
ACCCCGCCCCCGCCGCCGTTGCACCCGGGGACCGGTCAGCCCGTCGGCCCCGACGACCTCTCCCCCATCTTCCCGATGGACCTGATCCTCCAAGAGGTGTCGACCGAGCGCTACATCGACATCCCCGAGGAGGTCCAGGACGTCTATCGCCTGTGGCGGCCCTCGCCCCTCTTCCGTGCGCACCGCCTGGAGAAGGCGCTCGGGACGACTGCGAAGATCTACTACAAGTACGAAGGCGTCT
>JAKJAE010000481.1:346-605 GCA_022707665.1 Chloroflexota bacterium | reverse complement strand
GCGACCTGTTCGACGGCAACGGCGGCCAGCAAGTTTGACAATCGCCTCAGTTGTGGTACACTCCCTGCGTTACCGGAGCGGCCCGGTGATTGCGGGGCTGTAGCTCAGCTGGGAGAGCACTACAATCGCACTGTAGGGGTCGAGGGTTCGAATCCCTCCAGCTCCATAAGGGCCTTAGTGGGGCCTGATGTTGTTCTAATACAAAGTTAAAGGTAGTTTTGGGCCTGTAGCGCAGCTGGGAGCGCACTTGAATGGCATT
>JAKJAE010000481.1:0-329 GCA_022707665.1 Chloroflexota bacterium | reverse complement strand
ATAGCCAAAAGGTGGTGGGTTGCAATGTGGCCCACCACCTTTTTTGTCTTATGATAGATTTGCCGCTTTGATTTTTTGGGGCTATACTGTTTGTGGAAGACCAAAAGCGCCCCGCAGTGTGACCAGCGCCTGGAGCTTCCTGGCAAAAAGGGTAATATGATGTCATACGAAGTATATCTATCACATGAGGAAAACTATATTGTATTGAAGCACTTGGGACAGATAAACGGCGAGGTAGCGATGAAACGAGTGCAGGAGGCTCACAGGCCAGGTGCGGAACTTGGGATCACTCGATACCTGGTTGATTTGACCGAGGCCGATGTAACGCT
>JAKJAE010000480.1:266-605 GCA_022707665.1 Chloroflexota bacterium | reverse complement strand
GGACCCCAGGCGCTCCCGACGTAGAGATAATCGCCAGCAGGGAAAGTGATTTCTCCCAGAGCGCCGACGTCCAATTGCCGCGAGCGGTCGAGATGTAATCCCAGCGCATAGACGCCGGGTCGAGCGTTCAGCGGCGCATCTGTCGCTGCCACAACCGTCCCGCCAGCCATGTCAGCACCACTCCCAGTCCAACGGCGAAGCTGCCGGCCACATCCATCACGTGGAGGGCGTGTTGGGGGGTGAGCAACAACAGCAATTCCCCCTCGTAGGCGGCAGGAAGCGCGAACGCGATCAGCCCCAAAATGATGAAACACACGCCGGCGATGCTGAGACCCACCA
>JAKJAE010000480.1:0-238 GCA_022707665.1 Chloroflexota bacterium | reverse complement strand
CGCCCTGGAGCCGCGCCCTCATTCCTCCGCGGGGGGTGGAACCGGCAGCGCTTCGACCGCCGTGGTCTGCCATTTGGTCCCTACCTCGATGAGCATGACGGGGATGTCCTCGCGGATGGGATACTTGCGTCCGCAATCGTTGCACACCAGCCAGACGCCGTCGCGCACCAACGTCAACTGACCGGGATCTTCCTTGTCCTTGCGGCGCGTCTCGCCGCTCACGCAGTGTGGACAGCGC
>JAKJAE010000047.1:8459-12770 GCA_022707665.1 Chloroflexota bacterium | reverse complement strand
GGCAGGCACCCCACCCGCCTTCTGCCCGACCCTCGCGGACCTGGACAAGGTCACCGCAGCATCGGTGGGCGAGGCCGCCCAAGCCGGCGACCCGCTCGCGCGTGAGATCTACGAGACGGTGGGCCATTACCTAGGCCGCGGGCTTGCGCTGCTCGTCGACGTGCTCAACCCTGAGTGTATCGTCGTCGGCAGCATCTACGGACGCCAGCAATCGTTGTTGGAACCAGTGGCGCTCGAGGTACTGCGCGCCAAAGCTCATCCCCACGCCCTTGCAGCGTGCAGGATCGTGCCGGCCGGTCTGGGCGAACGCGTTGGTGACTACGCCGGGCTGGCCGTTGCCCTGATGGCCACGCGAAACCAATAGGAGGGATCATGCCAACCCCGAATCGCCCCAATATTCTCATTCTCCATGCAGATCAACACCGTTGGGACTGCCTTGGATGCTATGGCAACCCCGATGTCCGGACGCCCCACATTGATCGCCTCGCCCAGGATGGCACACGGTACACTAACAGCTTCTGCCCGTTTCCGGTGTGTACACCATCACGCTATTCGTTTCTAAGTGGCCAGTATGTCCACCAGCATCTGGGATGGACCAACCACTGCACCCTCGCACCCGGCATCCCAACCTTTCCGAAGGTCCTGCGCAATGCTGGCTACCGCACTCAGGCTGTAGGCAAGATGCATTTCGCGCCGACCTATCTCGATGTCGGCTTCGATCAGATGTTCCTGGCCGAACAGGATGGGCCTGGACGCTTCGACGACGATTACCATCGTTGGTTGCGCGCTGAAGGCCTGGTAGATGCCATCGATATCGTCGACCAGCGGCATGAGTATCGTGAACGTGCGCCGCGGATCTACTGGGACACACTTGGAGCACTCAGATCGGACCTGGATGAGGAGCACCATTCAACAACGTGGATAGCCGAGCGTGCTCTGGAGGCACTCAGCAGCTGGAATGAGGGCGGGAACCTGCTAATGGTGGGTTTCGTCAAACCCCACCACCCTTTCGATCCTCCCGCGCCATGGGATGACCTCTATGATCCAGAAATGCTCACACTGTTACCCGGCTGGCAGGAGACGCCGTTGGCCCGCGATATCGAGCGTCACAGCGGTTACTTTCCACATGCCCAGATGAACGAGGGGCAATTACGACGGGCGATGGCTTTTTACTACGCCAGCATCTCACAGATCGATCACCATGTCGGTCGCATGCTCGATACCCTGAAGCGCCGTGGCCTGTATGACAACACGTTGATCATCTATACGAGTGACCATGGGGACTACATGGGCTTTCACCATCTGCTGTTGAAGGGCAACTACATGTACGACCCCGTCATCAAGGTCCCCCTTATCGTGAAGTTACCTGGACAAACGCAGCATGGGCATGTCTCTCACGCCCTGGTCAACAACGTCGATATAGCACCCACTCTGCTCAGTACTGCTGGGTGTGAAACGCCTCAAACGATGCAGGGTCTGGACCTCTTGGCCAACCCGGGAGGACACGCCGCGGTCTTTGCCGAGAACTGGGGTGGGGCCGAGTACATGGTGCGCACAACCACCCATAAACTTCTGTGGTGCCGTGACCCAGGCCAGTCGCTGTTCTTTGACCTTTCCCAGGATCCGCTTGAGCTCGAAAACCGCATGGGCCAACCGGCCTGCACTGCACCAATAATGGAGCTGCGGGATGCGCTGATGGAATGGATGCTCTTCAGCGCGCGTACCCATACCTATCTTGACTACGACGCGCCACTCATATCAGGAAGTAACGTGCTAGCCCCTGACGACGGGCATGTCGAGTCGCAGATGGCGTACTTCAGATCGATCCTGGAATCAGAACATATTTTCTAATATCGGCCAGAAATATGACGTGAAATGACACCTTCCTCCTCTACTATGAGGACAGCTCCTGAGCACGCACTCCGCTAAGCAACCAGACGGCAGGGTGTAGACGTGCAAGGGAGCTGTCCAGAATGAGCCAAGAGTAGGTAGGAGGTGTGTGATGAACTGGTACGAAGGGTATCTGATCGGAAAGATTGTGGCTGAGGAGAGGATCGCCCCCAGGCACCACTACGAGTACCGATTGCGTCGTCCCCCTGGCGCAACACTGCGTCCGCTCCTGCGGGCACTGATGAGCTGGCTGTTCTAGCCCGGATCCGGTGGAGCGGGTGCGCATCCGCGTGCCCGCTCCATATATCAGAGACAAGCTGGGAAGACACCAGCATGAGAAGTGCCACAGCGGTTTCCGAGACGGCCCCTCCAAAAGACGTCTGATAGACGGTCAAGAGCTAGCATAGGGGCATACTCGCATACGAAAGGAACCCGTGATGAACGCAGTCAACCGATCGGAAGCCGGCCTGATCCTCAAGGACGTCCCTCGCCTTAGCTTTGGCGTCCATATGAGCCCATTCCCCGGGTCGCTATATGCGTGCCTGACCTACGCTGGCGAGCCCGCCGACTATGACCTGATCATGGGATTCACAGGCGCGGCCTTCCGCCGTTTCTGGGACCGTGACGATGGCGGCAACATCGACCTCTCGTATCTCGGTGACGAGCCGTTCCGCCGTGTGTTCTGGGCCCTCGGCTATGCCTGGGAGAAGGTCCCGGCTCAGAAAGCGGCAATGATCGCCGGAGTCAAGCAGAGCCTCACCCAGGGAAAGCCCGCAATCTCGTTCGGCATCATCGGCCCGCCCGAGGCCGGCCTGGTGACAGGCTACGAGGAAGACGGCTTAGTCCTCCACGGCTGGAGCTACTTCCAGGACTGGCCCGAGTACCACCAGCCCTCGGATGCCTATTACACGACGCGCGATTGGTTCGAAGCGATGGACCGCAATGCCGGCAAGGGTCTGATCATCGTTGGGGACAGACTCGCCACCCGTCCGGCACCGCGAGACCTTCTCGTGAGCAGCCTCGAGTGGGCGATCGCCCTGGAACGGACGCCTGTACGCTCGATACCGCGCACGAGCCACCCGGACCACGTGGCAGGGCTGGCAGCCTACGACGCCTGGGCCGATGCCCTCGAGGTCGATGCCGACTATCCCGCTGACAACCCGGACGTGCTCGGCATCCGCGTGATGGTACACGGCGATCAGTGCACGATGACGTGCGAGCGCCACAACGGTGGCGCCTTCCTGCGCAAGATGATCGCCGCTGTGCCGGACCTCGAGCCAGATGCGGTCGCGCACCTGCAAGCCGCGGCGGAACTGTTCGATGCGGACGACAGAATGAGCGTGCTCTGGCCCTGGGGGTACGACATGGGTCCCGATGCCCAACAGGGACTGGCCCAGCCTGAGACGCGGCGCACGATCGCCACCGCGATCCGCGAGATCCGCGCACGGGAGGAGATTGCGGTGGTACACCTGGAGAAGGCACTCTCCGTGCTTCAGGGGAGGTAACCTATGCCGTTGAGTCTCAGTGGAGCTTCTCAGTTCGGTTGTCCAGGGTGATGAGCGGTGTTCTTTCCTGATCCATACCTGGTACCGCCTGACCGGAGGTCGATTCCGGCCAGGCCGCATGTCTTGATCTCAGACTGCAAGCACAAGGAGAGGAGCTTCAACCTATGATGGAACTACCTGAAGCCGCTGTGATTTCCCAACAGATCACATCGACCCTTTCTGGGAAGCGTATCGCGCACGCCGTTGCGAACGCATCGCCCCATAAGTTCGCCTGGTACTCGGGCGACCCGTCCGAGTACAACGACCGGCTCACGGGAAAGACAATCGGCTCAGCCTCGCCACGCGCGGGCCTCGTCGAGGTCCGTGCCGGCGACATGGTGTTGGCACTCAGCACCAGTCTGCGGTATCTGACTGCCGCTGAGAAACGTCCAAAGAAGCACCAGTTGCTGTTGGACTTCGGTGATGCCACAGCACTGGTCGCGACCGTTCAGATGTGGGGCTGTCTGGCGTGTTTCAGGGAGGGCGAGGATGCGGGCGTGCCCGACTACCTGAGCGCCATCACGCAGCCCTCGCCGCTCACCGATGCGTTTGACCGGGCATACTTTGACACGTTGCTCAAGCCCGGAACGGGTGAGCTCTCGGCAAAGGCATTTCTGGCTACCGAACAGCGTATCCCGGGCCTCGGCAATGGTGTAGCCCAGGACATCCTGTGGACCTCGCACATCCACCCCAAACGTAAGATGGCCACCCTGTCTGGTGTGGAGATCGAGGGTCTCTTCAACGCCGTGAAGTCGGTCCTGGCCGACATGGTCGCCCAAGGCGGGCGTGATACCGAGCGCGACCTCTTCGGTCAACCTGGCGGGTATACCACGATCCTCAGCCGCAACACGGCGGGCGAGCCCTGTCCGGCCTGCGG
>JAKJAE010000047.1:0-8449 GCA_022707665.1 Chloroflexota bacterium | reverse complement strand
GGATTTGTTCTGGCGACCCGGGGGCTACAGGACGGTGCTGAGCAGGAACACTCTAGACCAGCCCTGCCCGGAGTGTGGTGCCGCGATCCGCAAGGAGGCCTACCTGGGCGGCAGCATCTACTACTGTGAAGGCTGCCAGCCGCTCTAGTTGGCCTATGAGTCGCATGTGAGCGCCGCCGGCGGGTGGCTCTCCTCGCTCCGGTCCTACGTGTCGTCGGCGGCCAGTCCATACCGCAGCGCGAGCACAGCCGCCTGGGTGCGATCGGTGACGTCGAGCTTGGTCAGGATGCTGCTCACATAGTTTCGGACCGTCCCTTCCGACAGATAGAGGCGCTCCGCGATGTCGCTGTTGCTCAGGCCTCTTGCGAGCAGTCGCAGGACCCCAAGCTCACGCTCGGTTAGGTCAGCCACTACCGTAGATTGCGTTGTCGGCGCACTCCGCGCCACATGGCTGAGGAGCTTGCCCGCAATGCTCGGGTCGATGAAGCTCTTCCCGGAAGCAGTACCCTTGATGGCGCTGACCAGCCCTTCGCGAGAGGTGTCCTTCAGCAGGTAACCTCCGGCACCGCTACGGACGGCATCGAAGACCCACTCGTCCGCGTCATACGTGGTCAGCACCAATACGCGCGTACGGGGATAGCGATCGCGGATCGTCCTCGTCGCCTGCACACCGTTGACGCCCGGCATCTTGAGGTCCATCAGAACCACGTCAGGTGCCAGTAGCGCAACCTTTTCAACAGCATCGGCGCCATCGCCCGCTTCGCCTACCACCTCAATATCGCGCGCGGTACTGAGGATTGCGCGCAACCCCTCCCTGACCACAACCTGATCGTCACAGATGAGTACTCTGATCACGTCACGCCTCGTTCCCTGTCGGCACCGTCACCGTCACCGTGGATCCGGTACCGGGGTGGCTGGTGATCTGAAGTCTCGCACCAATCAACTCGGCGCGCTCGCGCATTCCCTGTAACCCGTAGTGCCCTTCGGAAGATGCTGCACGGGGATTGAAGCCGACGCCATCGTCCGAGATAACCAGCGAGACGCTCTCCGGAGACTGCGAAAGGACGAGGCTGAGGCGCTTGGCCTGGGCATGGCGCACAGCGTTGTCGAGTGCCTCGTTGGCGATGCGGTAGAGTCCCTGTTCGGCAAAAGGAGACAAAACCCCCCGGAGATCACCGGTCTTGGGTACCGACAGGATCAGCTCGGCGCCGGCTCGCTCGGCCTGTGATCGCGCAAGCTGCTGAAGGGCCAATGCCAGGCCAAGGTCCTCAAGGGGATCGGCTCGAAGAGCACCGATGGCCTGACGCGCTTCGGTCAGACCTTCACGCGTCAGCAGCAACGAGCGGTCGAGCATCTCCCGCGCCGACTTGGGATCCGCATCCCAGAGCGACCGTACCGCCTCCAACTGCACGGATACCGCGCTCAACGAGTGGGCAAGCGTGTCGTGCAACTCACGCGCCAGCCGGTTGCGCTCGCGACTCACCGTGAGCTGCTCAAGTGTCGTAGCATAATCGGCAAGGCGCGCATGGGCCTCAGCTAACGATGTGCGTTGCTCGCGCTGCGCCGACATCAGACGATCAACAACATACCCAAGAAGGCTATAGAGCAGCGTTCTCACGGTGATCAGCGCCACGGCAGTCCCGGGTCGGAACCGTCCGATGACAGCCAGGACCACGGTCAACAGGAAATCCAACGCGGTTGTCGTCGCACAGAAGAGAAGCACCGCACGGAATCCATACTGCCAGGCGACCAGGATCAAAGGGATCAGCAGCACGAGGATCAACTGCCAGGCATCGGCCATCGCAACCTGCCCAGCCGTACCCCGCAACATCCGCAGCGATACCGTCAATGTATGCTCGATGATGGGGCCAAAAGAGGCGATCGCGAGCGCAAACGGCAGATAAGCCTCACCGGACTTCTGACGCATCCAGAGAAGCAGGATCAGCAGCCCGACGACCTCGGCGAGGCCTACGACCGGGTAACGCAGGATCTGGGGCCTTCGCCAGAGCGCCTGACCCAGCGCCATCGCCGCCAGCACCACCAAGCGCGCCGCGACAAACCACCGGAAGACCGCCAGCAATCCCGGCTCGAGCGCCTTCTGTTTCATTGACACCATTATAGCGACGGACCTGTAGAGGTGTAAGTGCTCACAGTCATGTCGAAGGGTGACTCGGAACATAGCTGCACATCCAACGGATCATGGCGAATCGTGATGCGGGTGACTACAGTCCCCGGCCTGGTCTGCGTAGCATGAGGGCACATCGCGAACACAGGAGGCTTTAGGTGAAGATCAAACAGTGGATGACAGTGGCAGCAGTTGCGGTTGTGTTGGGGCTGACCAGCGCGTGCACCATCGAGATCTCGCGAAATGACGACGGCTCGCTGTCCGTCGAGAGTGCGATGAGCGAGGAATCTCTGGAATCAGAGCTGGCGAGCGTTTTCGATGACGACCGGTTCGAGGACGTGGCGGTGGAGCTGGGGTCAGGACGCATCAGTATAACGGCGCAACGTCAACGGTCTGGGACCGACGCGATCGATGAGCTGTCTCTCAGACTCGACCTTGGCGTCAGCGGGGGTCAGCTCACGGCCACCATCAACGATGCCGAGATCAACGGGGCGCCTATCGCGGATGCCCGGGTGGAGACCTGGAACGTACGAATCGCTGACCGTCTCACTCGCGCCGCGCAACGCCATCCTTACAGCACGTTGGAGACGGTATCCGTTACCAACGACGGTGTGATCATGCGCTGGCACGTGGAGACCCGACGGAACCGCAACGCCTGAGGCACGACCGCGGGCCTGTAAGGCTCGACCGCAGCGGCGCCACCAAGACGGTGCCGCTGCATGGCCATGTCCACAACGTTCACGCTCGTGATTGTGCCGCACGGCGCCCGGAGTACAATAGAGTTGCCTGACTTGGGTACCATCATAATCACATAGGAGGCCAGATATGCCGATTCCACAGCCGAAACCGACCACCGGTGACACCTCGTGGTTCGTCCACGACCGTTTCGGGATGTTCATTCACTGGGGACTCTACGCGCTACCCGCTCGCCATGAGTGGGTTCAGTCGCGCGAGCAGATTCCCCCCGAGGAATACCGGAAGTATTTTGAGCGGTTCAATCCTGTGGACTATGACCCCTATGAGTGGGCCGCAGTGGCCGCAAACGCGGGCATGAAGTACGTGGTCCTGACCACCAAGCACCACGAGGGCTTCTGCCTCTGGGATAGTGCCTTCACCGACTACAAGGTGACCAACACGCCCTACGGACAGGATCTTCTCGCCCCGTTCGTCGAGGCATTTCGCTCCGAAGGGCTCCACGTCGGCTTCTACTACTCACTGATCGACTGGCACCATCCCGACTTCCCCATCGACGGCATCCATCCCCTGCGCGACTTGCCCAATGCCCTCGAGCTCAACAAGGGACGAGACGTCACCAAGTACGCTGACTATCTGTACAACCAGGTCCACGAGCTGCTGACAACTTTCGAGCCCGACATCCTCTGGTGCGACTTCTCCTACCCGGGCCGCGAATACAAGGGCATGCCCGGCAAGGGACATGAGGACTGGCAGAGTGAGCGGCTGGTGAAGATGATCCGCGAAGTGCGTCCCAGCATCATCCTGAACAACCGGCTGGACCTGCCTGCCGAGAAAGCCGATATCTACACGCCGGAACAATGGCAGCCCCTCGAATGGGTAAAGGTCGATGGTGAGCCTGTCGTCTGGGAAGCTTGCCAGACCTTTAGCGGAAGCTGGGGTTACCACCGCGACGAAACTACGTGGAAGAGCCCGGGCCAACTCATCCGCATGCTGGTGAACACCGTTGCCCGCGGCGGGAATCTGCTGATGAACGTCGGCCCGACGGCGCGCGGCACCTTCGACGAGCGCGCTCTCGACGCGCTTGACACCTATGGCGAGTGGCTGGCCCTGCACGGCGACGCCATCTATGGCTGCACACAGAGCGAGTTCCCCGAGCCACTGGACTGCCGGCTTACCCAGAAGGGCAACAAGGTATACGTGCACATCTTCGCATGGCCGTTCAAGCACCTGCACCTCAAGGGCCTGGGAGACAAGGTGGCCTTCGCGCGCTTCCTCCACGATAGCAGCGAGATCCCGCTAAAGCATCGCGATTGGACCTCCCACCAGTTGAACTTGGAAGACAACACGCTCGTGCTCGAGCTACCCGTCATCGAGCCGGACGTCGTCGTGCCCGTCATCGAGCTGGAGCTCAAGAGCTAGTCATAGCCCATCTCTGAACCGGGCCCTCCAGCCCGACAGGATACCTGACACGCGAGAGGCGGCACTGCGCAGTGGCGCCTCTCTGGCACAAACCAGGACTTGATCCCCCTACCTTTCTCCTCCACACGGCCGGCCTATCAACACACAGCCGCACAGTGTGTCGCTCCCGCAGCGAGGTAACCGTCCAGGCTCTCAGTCTGCACTCTCCTGCACTCTTGCCGCGCTCGAAAACAGGGGTATGGTATTGGCCTGCAGTACATAGCGCGAGGCCGCGCCGTACCGCCATCGAGGATACACTACCTTGATCCACGTTCAGGGATTAACCAAACGTTACGGCGACAAGCTGGCGCTGGACGACGTGAGTTTCGACGTCCAGGCCGGTGAGATTCTGGGACTCCTGGGCCTGAACGGTGCCGGCAAGTCCACGACGATGAACATCCTGACCGGATACATCGGCGCGACCAGCGGCACCGTGACCGTCGATGGCCACGATATCAGCCAGGAGCCTATTGAGGCCAAGCGCGCCATTGGCTACCTCCCCGAGCAGTTGGCCTTCTATGGCGATATGCGTGTGCGCGAGTATCTCGATTTCGTCTGCGACCTGAAGGGCGTCAAAACTGGGCGCAGCGAGCACTTATCCTCCCTCTGTGAACACGTGGGGATCGCCCATATGACGCATCGCCTCATCCGGAATCTCTCGCGAGGGTACCGCCAACGCCTCGGCTTCGCCCAGGCGCTGGTGGGAGACCCGAAAGTGGTCATCCTCGATGAGCCCACCACCGGCCTGGATCCTTCGCAGGTTGTCGAGATCCGCAAGTTGGTTCGCAACCTCGGGAAGACAAGCACGGTCATCATCTCCTCCCACATCCTGTCAGAGATCCAGGCGATCTGTACGCGCGTGGTGGTGCTCCATCAGGGTCGCGTTCTGGCAGATGATACGCCGGAGAACCTCAGCCGGAGCGCGCAGAGCCCACAGCACCTGGTCGCCCGCATCCAGGGTCAACCCGAGCGAGTTCAGGCTGCGCTCAACCGCGTCGCCGGGATCGCACACGTCACAGTGCTGGCTCAGCGAGAGCCAGGGGCCTACGACTACGCCATCGACACTGCCCGACCTGACATCCGCGTCGACGTATTCCGTGCCCTGGCCAGAGCTGACCTGCCACTCCTGAGCATGCACAGCGGCGAGACATCTCTGGAGCAGGTCTTCTTGCGCCTGGTAACGGGCCAGGTGCCCCCACCCACGGAGACGGTTTGATGCTGGCCGTCCTCAAGCGCGAATTCAGAGCCTACTTCCAGTCGCCGCTGGGCTACGTATTCGTTGCCGCGGTGTACTTCTTCGCAGGCTACTATTTCTTTACCTACAACCTCTACGGAAACACAACCAACATGACGCGGCTCTTTGAGCTGTTGTTCCCGGTGATCCTCTTCCTGGTGCCGGTGTTAACAATGCGCCTGATGAGTGAGGACAAGCGCCTGAAGACCGACCAGTTACTGCTCACAGCTCCGGTCTCACGGCTAAGCATTGTCCTGGGGAAGTACGCGGCGGCAGTGGCTGTATACCTGATCGCGATCTCGGCAACGATGCTCGAAGCTGTCGTGATGGCACTCTTCGCCGCGCCCCATTGGCCCATGATTCTCGGCAACTTCATCGGCCTGTTCCTTCTTGGAGCCACCCTCATCGCCATCTGTATGCTGCTGTCGGCACTGACGGAGAGTCAGGTCGTTGCAGCCGTCGCTGGTTTCGTCGTGAGCCTGTTCCTGATGCTCATTGACGCTCTGGCCTTGGTGGTCAACTCGCGCTTCCTGCAGGCGCTGTTTCGCAACCTCTCCTTCAACGATCGTTACAGGCCCTTCACACTGGGCATACTCGAGTTGCCGCACATCGTCTTCTTTCTGAGCATCAGCGGTCTGTTCGTGCTCTTGACTGTTGCCATTCTCGACCGGGAACGCTGGGGTTAGGACGTTGGCGAAGCAAGCGATGCGTCTCCTGATCAGCCGCCGCCCGTCTGGCGACAGAACCCACGCCCTCGCAAGGCAACGGAGAGTCCTGTTCGCAGTGCTGCAGATCCTCCTCGTCGCTGCGGCCTTCCTGATCAACCTGATCATGCTGCAGCTCGCCGAACGGATACCGTTGACGCTGGATCTCACCGCAAACGCAGCATACAAGGTAGGGGACCAGACCCGGACAGTCCTTGCCGATCTTGAGCGCGATGTGGTGATCTACGTCCTCTCGACCGAAGAGGGTTTCTCAGGATCATCCTACCTGATCCAGGCCCAGCGCATCCTAGATCAGTACCCACGGCTATCACCATGGGTGAGCCTGACCTACATAGACTATGTCTTCGACCCAACGTTTGCCTCGAGGTTCCCCGACCTGACCCTGTCACAGGGCAACGTCCTGGTGACGAGTGGCAATCGGGTCAAGCAACTCCAACTCGCCGATCTGTTCAACTACACCTATACGGATAGCGGAACGATGACAATCCAGTCATCGCGTGCTGAAGAAGCCTTGACCTCGGCGATTCTCCACGTCACCGGTGACGAACAGGTCCGGGTCGCCGTCCTCACAGGGAACGGTATGGCAGATCTGCCGGCATTCACCCAGCTCCTGTCCGATAACAACTACGAGATCACCGCCATCAACCTCACCATGGATGAGCTGGATGCCTCGTACGATCTGGCCTTGCTCTTGGGCCCTCGCATCGATTTGTCGGACGATGCGCTGCGTAAACTGGATGCCTTCCTCTACAACGACGGGGCCTACGGCAAGACACTGCTCTATACCGCTGATGTGGCTCAGGAGTCGCTGCCCAATCTCGAGTTGTATCTGCAGGAATGGGGGGTCCTCGTTGATTCCGGCGCGATCTTTGAGACGCAGGCGGAACGGACCTATCAGTATCAGCCCTACTATCCGGTGACGGACTACGTCGATACGACGTACCGCGAAGGACTGATCGATCCCTCTGCTCCGGTGCTCATGCCGCTGGCAAGACCCCTCGATCTGGTCTTCGAGACACGGGGGAATCATGTCAACGAGGTGCTGCTTCAGTATGCGGAGACCAGTGGTGTGCGTCCACCGGATGCCGTCGAGGGCTTCAGTGTCGAGCAAACCGAGCGATGGGGACCCATGCCGGCTTTGGTGCTGGCCTCGAACCGCGTCTATGGCACAGACGGCATGACCCAGGCGCGCTCCAACGTGATCGTGTCAGCCTCAACCGCGATGCTTGACGAGTTCGCCATTCAGAACACATCGCTCTCGAATAGCCAGTACATCATCAACCTACTCAATACGCTCCTCGAGCGCGACGACGTCGTCGTGATTCAGCCCAAGTCTCTGGCCGGTGCAACCCTGTCGGTCACGACGACCCAGGCCAGCACTCTGGGGGCCCTCTTCGCGGGCGTGCTGCCGTTGGCAATCCTGGCGACGGGCATTGTCATCTGGTTGGTCAGGAGGTATCAGTAACCGTGGCCCGCGAAGTGAGGCTTGTGCTGGTCGCAGCGGGTGTGGTGGCCATCCTGGGCACGATTGCATTGCTCCTGTGGCTGCATCCCGTTGAGGTTGTGGAGAGCGGCACGACCTTCAAGGCCCTCGAACCCGTCGACGTGAGACGCGTCCTCATCCGCAACGAGACCGACACGCTCGACATCAGCTACACCGGCGAAGGGTATCAGGTGGATGACATCCCCGCAGAGCTGGTGGATATGGACGAGTTCATCGATCTCTTGACCGCCTGCAGCAAGGTTCATGCCAAGCGCACGGTTGCGGCGGCACCCCAGGACTTTGCGCTCTATGGCCTGGACGCCCCCAGTGCTCGAGTAGCAGTTACCTACGCCGATGGGAGCACCCTAACGCTCAACATCGGCGACACGGAACGGGTCACGGGGGATGTCTACGTCAGCATTGAGGGTGATCCTGCTGTCTATCTGATGGAGGCGGAACGTTGCGCCGGATTCCTCCTGCCCAAAAAGGCCTACGTGGAAGATCTGGTCACGCCCAGACTGGCGCTGTCGTCGCCACTTTCGGCTCTCCTCAACGTGACGCTCAGCGGAGGTCTGCTGGCAGAGCCGGTGACGATCGAGGCGATAGCTGCCGGAGATCCCGAAGTCGCTCGAGCAGCGCTGTCCTTTGGCGCGCCCACCCACATCGTGCGCGGCAGGGGCACCTATGAGCTGGACCAAACTTATGGCGTGGCGACGCTGGGTGCGCTG
>JAKJAE010000479.1:330-609 GCA_022707665.1 Chloroflexota bacterium | reverse complement strand
CTACCGCGACGGGGTGACCATGGAGGTCGCCGGCACGCAGATGTCGATGCGCTACGACCCGGGCGAGGGAAGCACGCGCGCCTTCGGGGGCAACTCGAACTGGCGCGGACCCATCTGGTTCCCCATCAACTCCCTGCTCGTGGACGCCCTGCGTAGTCACGCGGCCGGAGCGCACGAGGATCACGTCGTCGAGTTCCCCACCGGCAGCGGGCGCATGGTGGGGTTGGACGTCGTGGCCGACGACCTGGACGAGCGACTGATCGGCCTCTTCCGGGTCGG
>JAKJAE010000479.1:0-272 GCA_022707665.1 Chloroflexota bacterium | reverse complement strand
CGACACCGCGCGATCACCCGAGCGGACCGCTCTGGGACGTGCACCCCACCTTCAGTGAGTACTTCGACGGCGACACGGGCCGGGGGTGCGGCGCGACCCACCAGACCGGGTGGACCGCGATGGTGGCTCACCTCATCTGCGTGCGAGATGCCCGGGACGCTCGAAGAACAGCACGGCCAGCAGGCCGATGACGAGGACTGCAGGCGGCAGGTAGAGCGATTCCGCCATGACGATGCTGAGTTTCTCGGCCACCGCTACGGGCAACTGGTGCC
>JAKJAE010000478.1 GCA_022707665.1 Chloroflexota bacterium | reverse complement strand
CAAGGACGCCCGGACGCTGCTGGAGATCGTGGACACGACCCCACAGACGCCAGCCCCACTCGACGGGGCCCCGGTCACCGGCGAGGATGGCGTGACCCGGTGGATCTACGCAACGCCCGCCGCCGAGTTCGAGATGCGCCGCTGGCAACTGCCGCGCGGCACCGGCGCCACCGTTGAGAAAGGCAAGGTCCCAGCGGTGCTCCTCGTCGTGGAGGGTGCAATCGTACTGTCATGGGCAGGTGGCGAGGCTACATACCGCAAGGGCCAGTCCGCCTTCCTCCCGGCGTGCCTGCACACCTACACCGTACGCGCCACGTCTGACGCCGACCTCTTCCAGGCCGCCGTCCCGTAGCTCCGCGGAGCCGGCCCTCTCCTTTCGCCTCAGCCGTCCGCGGCTGGGGGGAAACACAAAGGGAGGGCTCCACGCTGACGGCCCTCTCCTTTTCCCTCAGCCGTCTGCGGCTGGGGGGAAACACAAAGGGGGGCTCCGCCACGCCGACGCCAGCCCCCTTCGAGTTGCGCTGGTTGCGTCGCGGATTACACTCATCGCCGGAACCAGCGGTCACAACTATACTGTGGAGGACACGATGGAACTCAAGACCCTGCTCTT
>JAKJAE010000477.1:351-615 GCA_022707665.1 Chloroflexota bacterium | reverse complement strand
GGAAGGGGGGGGGGGGCTCGGAACCCCTCGCAGGGTGCGGAAACCCTGCGAGGGGAAGAGAACCCTGCGAGGGGAAGAGAACCCTGCGAGGGGAAGAGAACCCTGCGAGGGGGAGACGTTCCCTTGCGAGGGTGCGCGTCGGAATGCGGAGAAACCCTAGCAAGGGTTCTGGGCGCAAGCGCGGGTGGGACCCCGCGAACCTGTTCAGCCGCGCCTTCGCGGTAGAGCCAGAGGGGTAGCGCGCTGCCGTGCAGCGTGCGCTGA
>JAKJAE010000477.1:0-304 GCA_022707665.1 Chloroflexota bacterium | reverse complement strand
CCGCACCGCGTCGAACGCGTGCTACGACGAGCTCCGCCGGGGCCGCCGCAGGCCCCAGGCCTCCTGGGAGGCCTTCGGCGAGCTGGAAGAGGAGGCCAATCCCTACCTCGCCGATCCAGGGCTCGGGCCCGAGGCGCGGATTCATCAGCAGGAGCTGCGGCGCGACCTCGTTGGCGCGCTCGCCGGGCTCCCTGAGCGTCAGCGGACCACCCTGGTGTTGATCGATGGCCTCGGGCTCACCTACGAAGAGGCTGCACAGGTCATGGGGTCCCGATGGGGACGGTCAAGTCGCGGCTAGCGCGGG
>JAKJAE010000476.1:280-618 GCA_022707665.1 Chloroflexota bacterium | reverse complement strand
TGAAAATGCGCTCGTCCGGGACATTGTGCATGTTGACCGGTATCCTTAGCAGAGCTGCCAGCGCAATCAAGTCGCTGCCTATATGGCCGTAGCTGAACACGCAGTGGTTGGCGCCCCAGTTGTTCATGACCGAGTAGACGTCGCGGAACGGGCCCTCGCCGGTGACGCGCGGCGCAAACCACGTGGTGGGCCAGCCGGGGTCGGTCCGGTCGTTGAGCTGGGCATGAACCTCGTAGGGGAGGCTGCAGGTCACGCCTTCGGAGAGTTGAAGCACCGGTCCGAGCCCTTTGACCATGTTGACGCGAATGAGGGTCACGGGCATTCCACCTTCGGTCAGG
>JAKJAE010000476.1:0-270 GCA_022707665.1 Chloroflexota bacterium | reverse complement strand
AGCCGCCCCCGCGGAAGTATTCGCGGTTGCCGGGATACCACGTGGTGGCTTCCAGGCAGGCCTTGACCTCCCTGGGGTCGATCTCCCAGAACGGTTTCATGACCGGCTTGCCTTTGCCGTCGGTCTGGCGGCCGCTGCCGTCGAGGGCGGCCGCGCCCGAGTTGATGAGATGGATGAGGCCGCCGGCGGCGTCGCCCGACAGCTCATGGCCGGTGACGCGCTTGACCGCGGCAGGGCTCCAATAGGTCCGGACGTCTGCGAAGACCTGCG
>JAKJAE010000475.1:388-626 GCA_022707665.1 Chloroflexota bacterium | reverse complement strand
CGAGATCTGCGAACGCTACTTCGACCGCAGCCCCGAACGCGCTCGAGCGGAGCTGGCGGAGCTCAAGAAAAATGTCGTCAGCACCTTCCAAAAAGTCAAGGGCTTTATCTTCGACCTGCGCCCGATGATGCTGGATGATCTCGGACTCATGCCCACTCTCAAGCGCTATGTGGAAGAGCTGAAGGATAGCGGCTACCCCGGGGTCACCTTGACCCTCACCGGCAAGGAACGGCGCCTG
>JAKJAE010000475.1:0-322 GCA_022707665.1 Chloroflexota bacterium | reverse complement strand
CGGGCGGGAGCACGGACGCGCCACGAGCATCAAAATCACCATGGACCTGGGCGAAAGCCAGGCGCGGATTGGCATTGAAGACAACGGCAGCGGCTTCGAGCTGGATGAAGCCCTGACCTCTCCCAACGCCGTGCGCCTGGGACTGCTGCCGTTGCGCGAACGGGTGGAAATGCTGGGAGGCGAGATCACCTTCAGCAGCAGCATTGGACAGGGCATGCGCACGACGTGCACCCTGCCCATCGAGCCGGCCTGAAAGGCTCCGCTGGCGGCTATAGACATCAGATTAAGCCGTGCTACACTGAAGTTATGCTGATCTAACTTT
>JAKJAE010000474.1:255-634 GCA_022707665.1 Chloroflexota bacterium | reverse complement strand
CGGATGGCAGAGCCTCGGATGAACCACTGCATAGGGATACGGGTACGTCTGCGAAGATGATTATACCACGACTGCACAGAAACGGGGCGCCGCCTCCCTTCGCAAGGTTTCCGCACCTTGCGAGGGGTTCCGGGGCCAGTGCATTCGAGCGTTCGGAACCCTTGCGAGGGGTTCCGGGGTTAGTGCATTCGAGCGTTCGGAACCTTGCGAAGGGTTCCGGGGCCAGTGCATTCGAGCGTTCGGAACCTTGCGAAGGGTTCCGGGGCCAGTGCATTCGAGCGTTCGGAACCCTTGCGAGGGTCCAGAAACCCTCGCAAGGGCACGGCCTGCGGGTTCCGCTCTGTCGCGCTGGCACGATACGTGATTGCCCTGGGACTGT
>JAKJAE010000474.1:0-245 GCA_022707665.1 Chloroflexota bacterium | reverse complement strand
GCGGATCGCTGATCCGCCGCGAACGGTACTCGTGAGGCGCCCTACTTCCAGCTCAGGATGGGATCCATCAACTGCTGCGTCAGGCAGTTGACGTAGCCCTTGTCGGTGACTGCAAAGGCCGGGATCGCAGCCAGCGTGATGAACGAGAGGAACATGAAGGGCTCGGGCACGCTGCACCCCATCGCGGCAGCCTGCGCGAGCACGTCCTTCCGTGCCCGTGCAAAGGACCACGCGTCCATGTCCGA
>JAKJAE010000473.1 GCA_022707665.1 Chloroflexota bacterium | reverse complement strand
GGCACCGCAGACTCCGCAGTGCCTGGCACTTGGGCGTCGGAACGCCGGGCGTCGGAACGCCTGTGAAGTGCCTGGCACTTGGGCGTTCGTGTCAGGAAGCCGTTCCGACGGCCGAGGGCCGGGAAGGGGGGCTGCGCTCGCCAGGTGCCGGGGACCGCGACCTGGCATCGATCGTGCTTGCGCTTCCGTTGCTGCCTGCCGCCCAGGTCCCCGGCACCGCAGACTCCGCAGTGCCTGGCACTTTCTGAAGTGCCTGGCACTTGGGCGTCGGAACGCCAAGGTGCCGGCTGACGGGCGCATCCTTGAGGGGATCAGGCTCGCGGTAGACGAAGCGATCCTCACGGCTGAGAGCAAGGCCGTGACCAAGGCTCCTGGAGACGCTGCGGGTAGCCCGGCGCGCTGGCGTCCGCGTCGCGATGATCACGGGCGACTACCGGCGCACCGCGGAGCGCATCGCAGCGTCGATCGGCCTGCTCCGCGACGACGATGAGGTGCTCGATCGCGAGGCGCTGGCGCAGCTCGATGACCGCCGGCTGCAGGAACGCGTGGGTAAGACGGCGGTGTTCGCCACCATCGTTGCCGCGGTCGAGGAAGGACGGACGATCTTCCAGAACATCCGCAAGGTCGCGGCCTACACG
>JAKJAE010000472.1:298-658 GCA_022707665.1 Chloroflexota bacterium | reverse complement strand
CGCCCTTCCACTTCCACGGTGACGCCTTCGGGACGGTTTTGAACAAAGCCTGTAAGACCATTTTGAACCGCAAGACGATACACAAAGGGCCGGAAACCGATCCCCTGCACCATGCCATAAAAGTGATATCGGATTCTTTTGAGATTCACAAGCTACTTCTTGAAGGCATCAATCTGCCGGTCCAGCCAGGCGACCCAGGCGTCCAGTCCCGCGCCGGTTTTACACGATACTTCAAAAATATTCAGATCCTTGTTCAACGCCAGCGAATCACGTCTGGCTTTTTCCAGGTCGAAATCCACATAGGCCATCAGGTCCATTTTGTTTATCAAAAGGGCCGACGATTCCTGAAACATCAGAGGA
>JAKJAE010000472.1:0-241 GCA_022707665.1 Chloroflexota bacterium | reverse complement strand
TTTCACCCACTTTGAATTCGGCGGGGCAGACCAGATTGCCGACGTTTTCGACAATCAGAAGATCGATTTTGCTGAAATCGAAAGAAGGAAAGGTTTCCCGGATCATGTTACCGTCGATATGGCAGGCGCCGCCGGTGTTGATCTGAACCACGGGGATGCCCAGCTTGGCAATACGGTCGGCGTCGTAGGTGTCCTGAATATCGCCTTCGATGACGGCAATGCCGTATCTGTCGCGCAAAGC
>JAKJAE010000471.1:392-663 GCA_022707665.1 Chloroflexota bacterium | reverse complement strand
GTGCTGAGCCTCGTGGGCGTGGCAGTGGCCATGCTGCTGCTCAACGTGCGCCTCGCCGCTGTCACGCTCGTGACGGTGCCGCTGATGGTGGTGCTGAGCCGCTGGATCGCCAAGCGGACGCGCGCCGGCTTCCGCCAGCAGCAGGCGTTCCTGGGCGAGCTCAACGGCATCATCGAGGAGACGATCACGGGCCAACGCGTCGTCAAGGCCTATGGCCGTGAGCAGGCTGCGGTGACGACCTTCCGCGCGACCAACCGCGCGTTGCGGCAGG
>JAKJAE010000471.1:0-380 GCA_022707665.1 Chloroflexota bacterium | reverse complement strand
CCGCCACGCGGGCGCAGATCTTCTCGGGCACGCTGCCGCCGCTCACCAACCTGGTCAACAACACCGGGCTGACCATCGTGGCGCTCGCGGGCGGCTGGATGGCGGTGCGCGGGGTAGCGACCGTGGGCGACATCGCGAGCTTCGTCCAGTATGCGCGGCGCTTCGGCTGGCCGCTCAACTCGATCGCCAGCCTCTACAACTCGATTCAGTCGGCCATTGCCGGGGCGGAGCGCGTGTTCCAGATCCTCGACGAGGTGCCGGAGCTGGCGGACACGCCGGCCTCGCAGCCGCTGCAGGCGGTCGAGGGCGACGTGGTCTTCGACGATGTCTGCTTCGAGTACACGCCCGGTGTGCCGGTGCTCAAGCACGTCAGCTTCCAC
>JAKJAE010000470.1 GCA_022707665.1 Chloroflexota bacterium | reverse complement strand
GGCCTTCGATGAGGGCAATGATTTCCTTGAATCCCCCGACCCCGCCCGCCGGAGAGTTGCTGATCACCTCCATCTTCCAGCCGCACCGCTCCGCATAGCGGCCGTACATCCGAAAGAGGTCGGCGGCAAAGAGCCCCGCTTCATCGCCGCCGGTCCCCGCCCGGATCTCGAGCAGGACGTTCTTGTCGTCGTTGGGGTCCCGGGGAAGGAGGAGGACCTTCAGGCGGCCGTCCAGTTCTTCCAGTTGCGCCTTGAGGAGCGGCATTTCTTCCCGGACGATCTCCTTGAGCTCCTCGTCGTTTTCCTTCAAGAGGAGCTGGCCTTCCTCGATCCGCCCCCGCACCTCTTCATAGGCCCGGTAAGCCTCGACGAGGTCGTGGAGATCGGCATGCTCTTTGGCATATTTCTGATAGAGCGACTGCTTGGCAACGATCTCCCCGTCGCTCAGCAGTCTCTGCAATTCTTCGTATCTTCCGACGATTTCTTTTAATCTACTGTACATTTCCAAATGATTGTCCCAAATATCTACTCTGGGACTGTCCCTTTAAGGATTTATAAACATTGCGGACCTCGCAAAAGTCGGAATTTGCCCAATTCAGCGCCGTAACTTGCTGAAAACATTAGGCGCGAATTTCTGGAAAAGAGCATTTTTCGACTTTTTACGGACGCATA
>JAKJAE010000046.1:5291-12821 GCA_022707665.1 Chloroflexota bacterium | reverse complement strand
GTGGGCCAGACCCTGACCATTCCGGATGCGACCAACACCACACCGCCAACGGCACCGTTGACGCCGCCCCCCGATGGATCGGTTCCGGGGCAGCCGACGCCGGTCCCCGAGCCTGCCATGCCGGGGCTCGACGCCAATGCGTACCTGGTGCAGCCGGGGGATGCCCTGAGCGAAATATCGGCGCGGCTGCAGGTTTCGTCGTGGGCGCTGCTGCGCGAGAACGGCCTCAGGGGATGGGGAACGCTGATCCACGGACAGACACTGCGGGTTCCCGAGACTGCGCCGGCCTCACCTGATCCGACGCCAACCCCCGAGGGGGTGGTGGAACCAACGGCGACGGCCGAGGTGCCGGCGGCGACAGCGACCCCTGAACCAACGCAGGTACCCGAAGAGGCCGAGACCACGGGTGATGAGCGCACCTATACGGTGCAGCACGGTGACACGTTGACGCAGATCGCGGCCCGCTTCGGCACCACCGTTGCACACATCTCCCAGCTCAACCGGATCGCGAACCCTTCGCAGATCTACGTGGGGCAGGTGCTGCGACTCGAGGGAATCCCACCGGTCGTGTCGGGTGCGGGAAAGCTGATCGTGGTGAGCCTGTCCGAGCAACATCTATGGGCGTACCAGGGAGATCAGCTCATCTACTCGTTTGTGGCGTCGACCGGGGCTGCACCTTCCTACACGGCAGCCGGCGAGTTCCGGATCCAGAGCAAGATTCCGAACGCCTATGGGTCGGCGTGGGACCTCTGGATGCCGTGGTGGATGGGCATCTATTGGGCGGGATCCACCGAAAATGGCATCCACGCGCTGCCGATTCTGTCGAACGGTCAGACGCTCTGGGAAGGCTATCTCGGCACGCCAGTATCGTATGGCTGTGTTGTGTTGGGCACCGCGGAGTCGAAGCTCCTCTACGATTGGGCTGAGATCGGGACGCCTGTCTCGATACGTTACTAAACCTGGGCAGTCACCTTCAACGAAAGGACTCGGATCTGGCTATGGACGATCGCGCCACACAACAGAAGCTGGACTACCGGAAGACGTTCCTCATCGGTTTTGGGTTCTTCGGCACGAGTGTGATGTGGAAGCTCTACAACGACTATGTCCCCATTTTTCTGCAGGCAGGAAACCCGGCGTTCGAGACAGCGACCAAGGCGGCGGGGTTCGGTCTGGGCGCAGCGCTCACCGGCTTTGTGATGACGTTGGATAACATCGCCGGGCTGTTCCTGTTGCCCCTAATCGGGGTGTGGAGCGATCGAGTCTGGACACGAATCGGGCGACGCAAGCCGTTCATCATCACCCTGGCACCTATAGCGATCGCGGCTTTCCTGACGATTCCGTTGGTGGTGAAAGCCATCCCACCGGCTTTGAGCGGTCAGAGTGCTGAGCTCGGTGGGTCGATGGCGCTCTTCATGATCGCGATCGGGATCTTCCTGCTGGCGATGGCCGGATTCCGCACGCCGGTCATCTCGTTGATGCCCGATCTGACGCCTTCCAAGCTGCGCAGTCAGGCGAACGGCGTGATCAATCTGATGGGGGGGCTGGGCGGCGTGATGATCACCCTGATCGGTGCGTGGCTCTACGGGATCGACATCGCGATGCCTTTCATCGTGGCCGGAGTGCTGATGGCGGCTGCGGTGATCATGCTGATGATCTTTGTCCAGGAGCAACGCGAGCTGACCGATGGACCTGAGGTGCGCGAAGAGGAGCAACGGATCAACGCCCTGCGCAGCCTGGGCCGCGTTCCAGCCGAGATCCGGCCCAGTTTGCTCTTCATGCTGGCGTCGATCTTCCTCTGGTTCGTTGGCTATAACGCGATTGAGACCTTTTTCACGTCCTATGGCGTGCAGGTCCTGGGAATCAAGGAGAACCAGGCGTCGCTGCTCTCCAGCATCTCGTACATCACGTTCATTCTTTTCTCGGTGCCCAGTGGCTACATTGCGGCGCGCATTGGGCGACGCAAGACGATCACGACGGGGCTGCTGGTCTTCGCAGGGCTGTTGTTGGTGGGGTACTTTGTCCCCAGCATCTTCGTGATCGGTGCGGCTCTGGCGTTGGGCGGCTGTGCATGGGCTCTGGTGAACATCAATTCGTTGCCCATGGTCGTGGATACCGCACGGGGCAACGCCAGCATCGGAACCTTCACCGGGTTCTACTACCTGGCGTCACAACTCGCGGCGATCGCCGGTCCGGTGCTCAACGGGGTGGTGATCGAGAAGTCCGGGAACTATGGTCTGGTGTTGCTGATGCCCGTGATCTTCTTCATCCTGGCTGCCGGCACGATGCAGCGGGTGACACGGGGGGAAGCACGACCGTAATCATCTGGAGGCGATAGATGAGCAAGCGGATGGAGATCACACCCAGTTACTTTGACGTATTCCGTAACGACCTGTTGGATACACCCCAGCAGGAGTGCAGCGACGAGATTGAGTGCGCTGTGGGGATGATTCTCGAGGCGATCGGTGAGGATCCGACGCGTGAGGGATTGCTCAACACACCGGGACGCGTGTCGCGGATGTATGAGGAGCTCACCGCAGGGTACCACGTGGATCCAGAGCGGCTGATTAACGGGGCGCTCTTCGATGTGGAGTACAACGAGATGGTCGTGGTGCGCGATATCGATTACTACAGCCTGTGCGAGCACCATATGCTTCCCTTTCTGGGAAAGGCTCACGTGGCCTACATTCCGGATGGTAAGGTGATTGGCCTCAGCAAGATCCCGCGGATCGTGGAGATGTACGCGCGACGCCTCCAGGTTCAGGAGCGCATGACGCAGCAGATCGCCGAGTTCCTCGATGAGACCTTGCACCCCAAGGGGGTCGCGGTCGTAGTTCAGGGGATGCATATGTGCGCGGCGATGCGCGGGGTGAAGAAGGCCAATGCACGGATGTCGACGAGTGCGATGTTGGGCGTGTTCAAGTCGGACCAGACGCTGCGCGCCGAGTTCTTTGAACACATCGGGCGTGGCGCGTTGGGGTTCTAGGGCCGGGCCATGGAGCTCAGAGGGCGTGCAGGGCTCGTCACCGGAGGCGCCATCCGGTTGGGCAGGGCCATTGCGTTGGGATTGGCGCGTGCCGGTGCCGATGTGGCGATCACGTACAGCAGTTCCGCTGATGCTGCTGAGGAGACTGTGTCCGAGATCCGTGCGCTTGGGCGACGGGCGATCTCGTTGCGAGCGGATTTCAGCGCCGATTTCGGCCCGGACGCTCTGGTCACGAAAGTCGTAGGTGAGATGGGCCGACTCGACGTCCTGGTCAACAGCGCTGCCATCTTCGAACCGGGCAACTGGGACGACACCACAGAGGAGTCCTGGGATCGCCATTTCGCGATCAACCTCAAGGCCCCGTTCTTTCTTAGCCAGGCCTTTGGGCGATATGTCAAGGGCGCTGTAGCTGCGGGGGAGGCCGGGCGGCGTGCCCATATCGTCAACATTGCCGACTGGCGGGCAGTGCGTCCAGGAACTGATCACTTTGCCTACACGCTGGCGAAGGCGGGGCTTGTGACGATGACGCAGAGCCTGGCGTTGGCTCTGGCCCCCGAGATCCAGGTCAACGCCGTGGCACCGGGGATCATCTTGCCTCCCCCTGGCGCGGGCGCGGCCTTCATCGAGCGGAAGGCAGCGCTCATCCCGGCGCAGCGTGTGGGGTCGCCGGCAGAAGTCGTCAAGGCCGTCCTCTACCTTCTCGACTCGGACTTTGTGACCGGCGATATGATCTACGTGACGGGTGGCGAGCACCTGTAGGCGGAGCAATCGATGACAGACCGGATTCATATCAGAGACCTGCTGCTGCGTGGCATTGTGGGCATCAACGACGAGGAGCGGCGCAATCATCAGGACATCCTGATCAACATCACGCTCGACGCCGATACCCGGCCTGCTGGACGATCGGACGCGATCGAGGATGCGGTCAACTACCGTACGATCACGAAGCGCGTGATCCGGATGGTCGAGGCATCGCGCTTCCACCTGGTGGAACGGCTAGCGGCGGAGGTCGCGGCGATCAGTATGGCTGACCCGCGGGTGCTGCTTGAGAAGCCAGGTGCCTTGCGGTTCGCGCGATCGGTCGGCGTCGAGATCGTGAGATCGCGGGCCGATGTGGCTGCTGAGCCGAACCGCGTCTTCATCTCCATGGGCTCGAACATCGACGCGGAGGCGAACCTCGCAGCGGCGGTGCGGCGCCTGGAGGAGCTCGATGCCATCGAGGTGGTCGCAACCTCGCGCGTCTATGAGACGGCGCCCGTGGGGACGGTCGACCAACCCAACTTCCTCAACGCTGCACTCCTCATCCGAACACCGCTGAGTGCCGAGGATCTCCAGGCCGGACCGCTGCGAGAGGTCGAGCGGGGCCTCGGGCGGGTGCGAACTGCGGACAAGAATGCACCGCGAACCATTGACCTGGACATCGCGCTGTACAACTATGACGTTCTGGATGTCGGCGGGCGACACGTTCCCGACCCGGATTTGCTGACCAGGGCCCACATTGCAGTACCCCTGGCGGACCTGGCGCCCTACTACGTCCATCCCGAGACCGGCGAGACGTTGGAGGAGATCGCGGCTCGCCTGCTGGCTGAGGGGATCGTGCCGCGGGCGGATCTGGACCTGTAGCCTACCTGCGCCAGTGCCAGATCCTGGCTCTTGTGTCAGACCGGTAAGGCAGGTGGATCACGTACGGAAGGGGCGACCTGGTCTGCCGGCAGTTTGTGTATAGCGGGAAGGATCTATGGAACCGTCGATGAGCAAGGCAAAGGCATTGCAGCAGACGCTGGGAGCGGCCAGCGAGCGTATGGTCGCTTCGCTTGCCGCTCTGGTGGCGCGCGAGTCGCCCAGCACAGACAAAGCATCTCTCGATCAACTGGCAGCGATCCTTGCCGACGTGTGGCGGGACCTCGGGGCCAGTGTCGAGGTAATCGAGAACCTGGAGCGGGGCAACCACGTGCGGGTCGTGGTCGGAGGATCGCTCCAGACCGAGGCGACGCAGCCTGGCCTGATCCTGGGCCATTTCGACACCGTCTGGCCTGTTGGCACGACGGCCCGGCGACCTATGACGGTTGCAGGGGGGCGGGCTATGGGGCCGGGCACCTTCGACATGAAGGCCGGATTGGTCATTGCCGAGTATGCGGTGCGCGCGATTCGCGAGCTTGGGTTGACGCTTCCGCGGCCCATCGAGCTGTTACTCAACTCAGACGAGGAGATCGGCAGCGGCACCTCCCGTGCCCTGATCGAGGAGGCCGCCTCGCGGGCGGCGTATGTGCTGGTTCTGGAGCCAGCGGTGCCGGGTGGAGCTCTGAAGACGGCGCGGAAGGGTGTGGGCGACTTCAGGGTCGAAGTGGTGGGACGCGCCTCGCACGCGGGCGCAGCTCATGATGAGGGCGTGAATGCGATCGAGGAACTGGCGCATCAGATCCTGCGGCTGCAGCAAATGACGGATTATGCGGTGGGAACCACTGTCAATGTTGGTGTCGTCGGGGGGGGCACTCGCCCTAACGTCGTCGCGGCTGGTGCCTGGGCCGAGGTCGATGTGCGGGCGTGGACGCGCGACGAGGCCGAGCGAATCTCCGCGGCGATCCGGGGGCTGCAACCGGTGAACCCGGATACGGTGATCCATGTCAGTGGTGGCTTTGACCGGTATCCGATGGAGCGGACACCCGGCACGGTGGCGCTGTTTGAGACTGCAAGACGGCTGGGGCAGGAGATGGGCCTGGAACTGACGGAACAGGCCTCCGGCGGTGCGAGCGATGGGAACTTCACGGCAGCACTGGGGGTCCCCACGCTTGATGGGCTGGGGGCGGTAGGGGATGGGCCGCATGCCGAGTATGAGTACGTCGAGGTGGCGTCACTGCCGGAGCGCGCCGCCCTGTTGGCGTCGCTGCTGTGTGAGCTGTAGGGAAAGGTCCCTGGATTCGCTGACGAAGGGGAGTCACAGGCGGAGATCAACAGGTACGTTGCGAACTCCGGGGAGTCGTGTTCGTGCCGGGTCAGCTTCCCATCGGCTGGAGGTCGAGAGCTAGGGCATTGTTTGGCAGACGGGGCAGAAGTACGTGCTCCGTTGTCCCTGAACCGTGCGCTCCACTACGTACCCGCAGCGAGGACAGGCGTTACCTGAGCGGTCGTAGACCATCAGATGGGTCTGATGTCCACCCAGGTCACGATTGGGATAGACGTATTGGCGATCATCGAGGCTCGTTCCGCCGTCAGCCACGGCGGACCGCAGGACCTGGACGATCGCGGTATGAAGGCGGATCGATTCCGGCGACGTTAGCGAAGCTGCACTGCGGGCCGGGTGGATGCGCGCATGCCAGAGGCTCTCACTGACGTAGATGTTGCCAAGGCCGGCGATGAAGCTCTGGTCGAGGAGCAGGCGCTTGATCTCCCCGCGATGCTCCGAGAGGTGATCGCGCAACCATGCCGCTGTGAAGTCCGGGGATAGTGGCTCAATCCCCAGCCCGTTGAGCACATCGTCCGCGTCATCAACCAGATAGAAGCGTCCGAACTTGCGAGGATCGATGAAGTCAACCCACACGCCATCGTCGAGCTGAAAACTTGCGCGGGTGTGGGGTTCATCGAGAGGGGCCTGGCCGGCAGGACGGATATCGAACCGTCCGCTCATCCGGAGATGGACGAGCAGGACCCGACCGGACGTCAGTCCAAGCAAGAGGTATTTTCCCCGCCGCTCGACACTGACAAAGCGATCGCCCACGATCTGCGACCGGAAGCTCGTCGCGTCCGGTCGATCAATCGTGCGTGCCCAAGCAACCGCCACCTGCGCAACAGCTCGACCCGTGAGGGCAGGGCGCAGGTGGCGCGCTATGGTCTCAACCTCGGGAAGCTCGGGCATCGGACAGAGGTGCCGGATTGACAGTAGGTGGGCAGCAGCGTCTAGCGAGGATACCCGAAGCGCGACTCGTAACGCTGCATCAGGATCTCGAAATGCCGCCGCTCGGCACCGACCAGCTGCAGGAACAGTTTTCTGGCTTCAGGATCCTGGGCCTGGTTGGCGCTGGTGTGGTAGAGCTTGACACTCTTGTCCTCGATGGTCAGGCCGAAGAGCAGGGCGTCCTCCTCAGTGGGGCTCGCCGGCAGCACATCCATGGCCCGTTCGCCGGATGGGAAGACGAGTGAGACCGCCTCGATGGAATCGACGAGCTGCATCTCGGGGATCGTGCTCCAGCCGCGGCCTGCCTGAAGCGCCTCGTACTGGCGCTTGATGTAGTTATAGTGGTCGACCTCATCGGCAGCCAGTTGCTCGAACATCGCTTTGCCAGCCTCGTCCGCGACCTGCCCAGCCGCCATCTGGTAGAACTCCCGGCCATCTTGCTCGAGTTTCAGGGCTTCGGCCAACACATCGACTAGACTCATGGTATGCCTCCTCACGCACTCACATAGGGTGGTAGATCACGTTACACCATGCAGCTATTGTACGAAAGACTTCCGGCTTAATCAAGGCCGATCACGGGAGGATCAGCTCACCGCTGTCGTAGCGCAGATGGTAGGCATCGAAGTCATCCTCTCCGCCGATGGCAACGATGATC
>JAKJAE010000046.1:0-5281 GCA_022707665.1 Chloroflexota bacterium | reverse complement strand
TAGGCGTCGCCGGAGTCGAGCGGGATCTGGACCTCAAAGCGTGTGACGCCCTCCTCTTCTACGCCTATGGAGCTCACGATGTCGTCTGTCCCCCCTAACTCCGTGTCGGGCGGATGATTGGGACCGGTCGGCGCTGTGCCAAATGCATCCCAGAGAGCCACTTCCCCATCTTTCACATATCCAAACAGGTAGTCTGCGCCCTGCATGCCGCGCTGCGGGTTGATGCCAACGGCCACCCAGCCCGTTGTATCCCCCTCAAAGGCAATGTAGAGGGAGATCCCGTCGTGCCGCCACCAGACGCGGATGTCACCTAAATCGAGCCGTTGGTCGTATTCGTCGTCGGCGATGATACCATCGGGCGTCCAGGCGACAGCCGGGGCGGCGGGTTCCTCAAGGACCGGCGTGGCAGTTGGCGGCGCGGGTGCCCCGCAGCTGGCGACCAGGAGCAATGCTAATGCCATTGAGGCAACAAGGACTATGCTGTTCTGTCTCATCTCGATCTCCTTGCTTTGCGCAATTTAGCTATTAAGGAGATAAGTATAGTATAAATAACACAGGAATCAATAGGGTATCGGTCTTTGTGGGAACCCTATCGAGGCCCAGAGCAGTCAGAGGCGGCTCACGACAGAGCCGTGGCGGCCCGGGAGTCGCCGTGAAGAGTGCCTGGGATCTTCTGAAGAGCCTGGCATTTGTACGCAACGGCGGGTGCCGGGGACGGTGGGTTGGTCTTGGGGGTGGCTAGGCGGTCGGGGGAGACTGGTCACCAGGTCCCCGGCACCGCGGACTCTACAGTGCGGGGGACCTTCCGAAGTGCCAGGTGGTTGATGGAGAGGGTAAGCTGTTGGTGGTGCCGGGGACTGCAGAAAGTCCCCGGCACCTGGAGATGAGTCAGCCGATCTTGACCTCTTTGCTGCTCTCCCAGAGGCCATGGATGTTGCACTGCTCCACGGCAACGAGGGTCCCGGCGCTATCGACCGTCATCGAGAAGGTTGCCGAGGGGTGAGTGTGCACCGGGCCGGTATCGGCACCCTTGACGGAAGCGCCATGGCCAGTGAAGTCGAAGTGGCCGACCTGGTAGAGGAACTTGTCTCCCTCGGGTTTGAAGAAGACGTCAATCCAGGCGATGTGGTGCGCTGTAGTATTGGGGTGTGGAATCTCCTTACCCACACTGACGGTCACCGTGAAGGGGACTCCCGCAGTAACGACATCGGGTGCCTCAATGGCAGGAACGTGCTTCTCGTTCTTCCAATCCGCAGATTGTATTGCATCACCGAGTTTCATAGGTTCACCTCCTAGACTGTAAAGGATACTCTACAACGCCTCAAGGTACTTGCAGCTCCGACGGTGACCGATTGCACCAGCATCGGGGCGCGCTGTGATACCAGAGAGTCTACCCCGATCTGGGATAGAGGGCAAATGGTGCTCGATCTGGACGGCTGTATAATGCCAGCGTTCGTAGCGGGGTGTGATCCCTGATCCAGCGCCGCCCTATCTCAGTCGAGATCATGGTCTTGATTCAGGTTGGACCGGATGCCGCGCCGGGCCAACTGCCCCAACATATCCGAACAAGGAGGCTGCAATGCGAGTGAACGTCGTTGGAGATCCATTGCCCAACATCCCCTGGGAGGAACGACCGGTGGGGTGTCAGGATGTCGTGTGGCGCTCGGCGCGCAACCCGATCATCCCGCGTGACGCAACCTCCGGCTCCAACAGCATCTTCAATAGCGCAGTAGTCCCTTACAGGGGAGCATTTGCGGGTGTCTTCCGCATCGACGACAAGTGCCGTGAGATGCGGCTGCATGCGGGACGAAGCGAAGACGGCGTTCATTGGACGCTGAACCATGAACGCATCGAGTTCGTAACGAGCGATCCAGAGCTGGGGCCGTTTGTGTATGGCTACGATCCTCGGGTCGTCTGGATCGAGGATCGTTATTACGTCACATGGTGCAACTGGTTCCACGGTCCCACGATTGGTGTTGCGACGACGCACGACTTCGAGGCATTTTACCAGTTGGAAAACGCATTTCTGCCGTTCAACCGCAATGGCGTGCTCTTCCCCCGCAAGATCAGCGGACGATTCGCGATGGTGAGCCGTCCCAGCGACAACGGTCACACGCCCTTTGGCGATATCTTTTACAGTGAGAGTCCGGATATGCGCTATTGGGGAAACCACCGTTATGTGTTCGGAACGGCGGGCGGTTGGCAGAGCACGAAGGTGGGGGCGGGACCAATCCCGATCGAGACTTCAGAGGGGTGGCTCATGATCTACCATGGGGTTCTGACCTCGTGCAACGGTTTTGTCTACAGTGCTGGGGCTGCGCTCCTTGACCTGGACAAGCCGTGGAAGGTAATTGCCCGCTCCCGACGTTTCATAATGGCGCCGCGCACGCTCTACGAAAACGTGGGCGATGTCCCCAACGTAGTATTCCCGTGTGCGGCTCTGTGTGACGCAGCGACGGGCCGGTTGGCGATCTACTACGGCGGTGCGGATACGGTAGTCGGGCTGGCCTTTAGCATGGTCGACGACCTGGTCGACTACATCAAGGCCGACTCGCTGGTCTAGGGGGCAGGAAAACACCCCGATGTTCGAACTCAAACCGGATTACGAGCAGGTTCTCGAGCGCTGGGAGGCGTGGTGGGGCTGCCAGGTCATCGATCGCGCCCTCGTCTCGATGTCCTTCCCGGCTGCGACCTGGACGCCGGTCCCACAGAAAGAGTTCAGCTCGCATCGCGACCGGTGGCTGGACACGGAGTACCTTGTCGAGAGGACGGTCGCCGAGATGCACAATCGGGTGGCCTATGCCGATGCTCTCCCGATTGCCTGGCCCAACCTTGGGCCGGAGGTCTTCTCGGCCTTCTACGGTTGCCCACTGGAGTTCGGCGAGGGCACGTCATGGAGTGAACCCATCCTGAAGAGCTGGGAGCCCGAGGAAGTAGCAAAGCTTCAGCTCGATTGGGACGGCTTTTACTTCCGGAAGATCCTGGAGATGATGGATGCGTTGATCGATGCTGGTCGTGATTCCTTCATCGTCGGATACACCGATATCCATCCGGGCGGGGACGCCATTGCAGCATTCCGCGATCCTCAGGCTCTGTGCATGGACATGATCGAGCATCCCGCAGCGGTCAAAGCCCTGTGCGAGCGCATCACGGACGATTTCCTGAGGATCTACGATATCTACTACGAGCGAACGGCAGCGGCTGGGATGCCCAGCACGACCTGGCTCAATGCCTTCTCGTGTATGATTTCGAATCGTATGTTCGAGGAGATCTTTCTGCCCGGGATCATCCGCGAGTGCCGTCACATGGACCGCAACATGTATCACCTGGATGGCCCTCAGGCGCTGCGCTATCTGGATACGCTGCTGGCCCTGCCCGAGATTCACGCGATCCAGTGGGTGCCCGGCGCCGGGAGTGACCACTGGGCGAACTGGATCCCGGTCTACCAGCGGATTCAGGCGGCGCACAAAGCGTTCTGTGTGACGGTGCCCGTTGAGGAGCTCGACGATGTGATGGCAGTGCTGCGGCCCGAAGGGGTCTGGCTGATGGTGGGGGGGATTGTGGACCAGGAGATGGCGGATGCAGCCCTGCGCAAGATCGCTCGATGGACACGGTAGGACACTGTGCGGCTCATCGATCAAGCAGACGGGCCGCGAACCACATATGAAAGGGTAAGGAACCTCTTGTGAAGATCACGGATATCAAACCGTATGCAGTTTGGGTGGGCAGCCGGAACCAGTGTCTGGTGAAGGTTGAGACAGACGAGGGACTCTACGGATGGGGTGAGGCGGGTGTCTCGGGCCGTGAACTGGCGGTGGCCGGAGCCGTCAACCACTATCGCGAGTTCCTGATCGGACAGGACCCCATGCAACGCGATGCGCTGTGGCAGCGTATGTACCGCAGCCAGTACTTCGAGGGCGGACGCATCCTGACCGGTGCGATCTCGGCCATCGACATAGCCCTCTACGACATCGTGGGGAAGGCGCTGGCCGTACCCGTGTACCAGTTGTTGGGTGGAAAACATCGAGACTACGTGCCGTGCTTTGCGACGACTGGCGGGCGATCCTACGAGCAGCTCATCGAAAACGTGAACCTGCTCCTGGCGCACGACTGGAACGTGATCCGTATCGGCGCTGCCGACGGTCCGATCAAGGAGAGAGGAACCGACTACAACGACCGTCGCCTGTACGAGCCCCGGGAGTCCATTGGACTGACTGCGGTCTGGCTTCCGAAGGTACGCGAGGCTGTGGGGCCTGCGCCGGTCCTGGGCGTTGAGTATCACCATCGGCTGAGCGTTGCCGAGGCCGCATCGTTCTGCCAGCGATTGCCGTCCGGCACGCTGGACTTTCTCGAAGAGCCAATCCGGGACGAATGCCCTGAGGCCTATGCAGCGCTCAGGAAGATGACGGATGTTCCGTTTGCGGTGGGGGAGGAGTTCGCCAGCAAGTGGCAGTTCCTGCCCTACATCGAACAGGGACTCACGAATTTCATCCGGGTCGATGTCTGCAACGTGGGCGGTCTGACCGAGGCGAAGAAGGTAGCCGGATGGGCGGAGGCACACTACGTTGATCTGATGCCGCACAACCCGCTCGGGCCGGTCTGCACCGCGGCTACGGTGCACCTTGCGGCAGCAGTCCCGAACTTCGCCTGGATGGAGGTGCGGATCTCGCCGACTGAGGCGCAGAACTACCCTGATGCTGAGGTCTTCCCGGTACAACACAAGCTCGAAGGGACGCGGTTCCCGGTTCCGGATTCACCAGGTCTGGGCATCGAGGTCAACGAGGACTATCTGAAAGGGCAGACGTTCAAGTTCTGGGAGGCACCGCATCTGCACCGTCGTGATGGGTCCTACACGAACTGGTAGGGCAAAGGGGGTATCCATGGTAACGTGTGCTGGCGAGACGCCGCGCGAGCTCAAGGCGGTCATTCTGGCTGCCGGGCAGGAGTCGGTCACTGAGGATGGTGTGCCGATCCTGCTCCAGCGATTGGGCGACCGCAGGGTGGTCGACTATGTTGTTCAGAATGCGCTAAAGGTTGTGGCGCCGCAAGATCTGTACGTGGTCGTGCCGAGTGAAGCGAGCGCTGTTGAAGCGCACCTTCAGAACCCCGAGATTACGTTCGTGGTGCAGGAGGCCCAGCTGGGGACCGGTCACGCCGTCCTGCAACTGCGGTCGCTACTGGCGGACTTCGATGGGGACCTGCTGATCCTGTATGGTGACACACCGCTTTTCAGCCCGACGTCGATCCTGGGGTTGCTGAACCGTCACCGTCTCAAGGGCGC
>JAKJAE010000469.1:272-674 GCA_022707665.1 Chloroflexota bacterium | reverse complement strand
ACAATTTTACATTGACGGATCGAATCCAACTGTTGCCCAAACCGCGCAATTGGCTGCCGAGACAATCAGTCAGTCCATGTCTCAGGAAATCCTAATTAACCGCCTTGAACGAAGCGGTTCCGGAATGCAACTAAATCTACCGGTCGATGCCCGTTTACGATATTTATATAACCCGGATATGAAGCGTATGAACTTCATGATCCCTGGTCTGGTTGCCATCATCCTGCAAATACAAACCCTATTGCTCACCGCTTTTGCCATCGTGCGGGAACGTGAGCAGGGAACCCTAGAACAGCTAATCGTAACCCCCGTCCGTTCATGGGAATTAATGCTCGGCAAAATATTACCTTTTGTTGTGGTTGCCTTTGTAAATGTGGTCATGACAGTTACGGTTGGGGCGAT
>JAKJAE010000469.1:0-262 GCA_022707665.1 Chloroflexota bacterium | reverse complement strand
GTGGAAGTCGCAGGCAGTATTACACTCCTGGGCATTTTGAGTCTGATCTTTTTATTGGGATCGCTGGGCCTGGGCGTTTTTATTTCGAACATATCGAAAACCCAAATGCAAGCCATGTATATGGCATCCTTCATCATGATGCCATCGTTCATATTGGCAGGTTTACTTTTCCCAAGGGAAAATATGCCTTGGTTGGCTTATTATGCGGGTTACCTTTTACCTGTGACTTACTTTCTCGAAATTGTTCGCGGGATTATCCTAA
>JAKJAE010000468.1:349-695 GCA_022707665.1 Chloroflexota bacterium | reverse complement strand
TAGATCACCTGGTGGTCGCCCCAGTAGCCGATCCCCGACCACGGGTTGTCCGGCTCCGGAACCTCCCATTCGATCCCGTCGCGCGTGATCCGGTAGGGATTGTAGCCGTCGGCCGTGACCGCGTCGAGGAACACCGCGATCATGCCGGGCAGATAGTCGGGGAAGGACAGGGCCAGCGCCTCCCAGTTCTGGAAGATGTCGCGCCAGTTGCCCTGGTAGTTGACGACGCGCCGGCCCTCGGCGTCGCGCACCCGGATGGAGAAGCGGTTCCACGGGCGGCTCGGGTCGCCATGGCGGCGGCTGAAGGTCAGCGGCAGGTACTCGAGCAGCAGGCGCTCGGCCTGCA
>JAKJAE010000468.1:0-339 GCA_022707665.1 Chloroflexota bacterium | reverse complement strand
CCCGACAGCAGGTCGGCCAGCTCGGCGCCGAGGCGATGGTTGCGCTGCCGGGCGAAGGCCAGCAGATCGTCACGGTCGAGCTGGGTGCCGTTGACGAACACGCCGCCGCGCATGATGTTGAAGAGCACGTTGGCGCGGTGGTGCGCGGCGGCCATCGGATCGCCGGAGTGCTGGAAGCCGTCGGCCCGGGCCAGCAACTCGTCGACGCCGGCCGTGTTGTCGGCGCGCGCGCGGGCGATCTCGAGCGGGCTGCCCGCACCGGCCTCGAGGCGCCGTGCCAGCTCGAAGGCCTGCACCTGCGAATAGGGCGCGTCGACGACCAGATGCCATTCCCGTCCG
>JAKJAE010000467.1 GCA_022707665.1 Chloroflexota bacterium | reverse complement strand
CCGTCCGCCTCCTCCTGGCCCTGGGCGTGCCGGTCGTTCCTGTCGGCATAACCGGGGCATACGAGCTCATGCCGAGATGGACGTCATCCATCAAGCGTGTGCCCGTCAGGTACGCCATCGGGAAACCTCTCGCCCTGCCCCACAAACCCGCCCCGGAGCAGACGAGGGCCGACATCGAGTCTGCATCGAACCTGCTTCGTTCAGAGATTGAACGCCTCACCGGGGGGAAGATATGAGCGCTGTCAAGGTCATCCCGCTGGGAGGCGTGAGGGAGTTCGGCCTCAACTCCATGGCAATCGAGACCGGCAGCGGCTCCATCCTTGTGGACACAGGCATCATGTTCCCGAAATACAATCCCACGGGCATAGACCAGATAATCCCGGATTTCTCCCATGTGGTGGAGAACCAGGAGGCCTTCCAGGGCATCATCCTGACCCACGGTCACGAGGACCACATCGGTGCGCTGCCCTACCTCCTGAAAGCCGCTCCCATCCCCGTGTACGGCCACCCCTTCACCCTGGAACTCGCCAAGCGCAAACTCAGGGAATATGAGATGAACGGTCACCTCCGGCTCGTGCCGGTCCACGCAGGACAGACCATCACGCTTGCAGGCATGGACATCGAGTTCGTAGAGGTGCAGCATTCGACCATCGGGTGCTTTTGCCTCAACATGATGACGCACCAGGGACGCATCGTCCAC
>JAKJAE010000466.1:430-705 GCA_022707665.1 Chloroflexota bacterium | reverse complement strand
TCTACCGCCTATGCCAGTCCCGGCAACCAGCGACTACGCGCCCTTCCGGTGTAGGGCGGCTCTCCGTTTCCGGGCGGCCTGACCCGCCCACCACCGAGGGCATGCGGGGCTGTCGCAGCAGTGGAAGGCTTCCCTTCGCAAGGTTTCCGCACCTTGCGAAGGGTTCCGAAGTTGGCGCAGTTGTGCGCTCGGAACCCTTGCCAGGGCAAGGCCCGCGTACCGCAGGCTGCCGTGCAGGCCTGAAATCCGATAGCACTGGGAGCATGCGGTCAGAA
>JAKJAE010000466.1:0-341 GCA_022707665.1 Chloroflexota bacterium | reverse complement strand
CCCGCCACCATCGCACATTCTGTGCTACCATAGCGCCACACTACCATAGGGAGGAGCCAACGATGATGAAAGCCGTTCGCGTCCACGAGTTCGGCGGACCCGAGGTCCTGCGCTACGAGGAGGTCCCGATTCCAGAGCCCGGGCCCGGCGAGGTCCGCATCCGCATCGAGGCATCCGGCGTCAACTTCGTCGACACCTATCAGCGCACCGGCGCCTACAAGGGCGCGCTCCCCTTCACGCTCGGGATGGAAGGCGCGGGCGCCGTCGATGCCGTCGGCGAGGGCGTCACGTCAGTTCAGACGGGCGACCTGGTCGCCTACGCCATGACGCGCGGCAGCTAC
>JAKJAE010000465.1:368-729 GCA_022707665.1 Chloroflexota bacterium | reverse complement strand
TACCACCGTTCGGATCGCCTCAAACAGAATTGGCCCCCACTCGCGATCCAGGATGGTATCGGACCAGGCGAATCCACCGGCACGGAGAAGGTTTCGGATCTCAAAGCCGAGCCCAAAGTGCTGCATAATTAGTGTGATAGAGCACCAGGCACCGCTCCAGTGCAAAGTATTAACATTCATACAGTTTGAATTGAATCTAACTCTGGTTGTGGCAGAAGTCAATAGATCCGTATAACCTGAAGTCAGATCATCCTTAATCCGCGGGAAAATAACCGGGCGGGAACCGAAGACATAAGGAGGAGGAGATATGGCAATCAAAAAATCCGATCTCTACAGCTCGCTCTGGAGCAGTTGCGACGAG
>JAKJAE010000465.1:0-264 GCA_022707665.1 Chloroflexota bacterium | reverse complement strand
CGCTGCTGTTCGTGAAATACATCTCCGATAGGTACGCGGGGAAGGAGGATATGATCATCGAGGTGCCCGAAGGCGGGAGCTTCGCCGACATGGTGAGGTTGAAGGGCGACAAGGAGATCGGCGATAAGATCAACAAGATCATCGGCAATCTCGCCAAGGCGAACGGCCTTAAGGGGGTCATCGACCAGGCCGATTTCAACGATGAGGCCAAGCTTGGGAGCGGGAAAGAGATGCAGGACCGCCTCTCCAAGCTGGTGGCGATCT
>JAKJAE010000464.1 GCA_022707665.1 Chloroflexota bacterium | reverse complement strand
TGCCGTCGCAGATCTCCAGATAGACGAGGATTTCATGGAGGCGGCGGAGATAGGCGGCGGCTTCCTCGGCGGAACGTATGTCCGGGGCGCTCACGATCTCCATCAGGGGTACGCCGGTGCGGTTTAGATCGACATAACTGGAAGGAAAGTGCTCGTCATGGATCAGCTTGCCCGCATCCTCCTCCATGTGGATACGGATGATCCCGATGCGTTTGTTGCCCCCTTCCGTCTCCACATCCACGTACCCTTCTTCCGCAAGGGGATAGGCGTACTGGGAGATCTGATAGCCCTTGGGCAGATCGGGGTAGAAGTAGTTTTTTCGGGCAAAGCCGTTTTCCCGGTTGATCCGGCAGTTAGTGGCGAGCGCCATCTTGATGGTGTATTCCACCACCTTCCGGTTGAGGACGGGGAGGACGCCGGGCATGCCGACAGGTATGGGTGTTGGGAGGGGCCCCGAACCGGGTGGAACAACCGCAGAAGATCTTGGAATCCGTAAGCAGTTGGGCATGGATCTCAAGGCCGATGACTGGTTCAAACTCCATGAGTGTTTCGACTCCTTATGAAAGAGACATTTTTTCCCGCTTGTAGCGGGCGATGAGCGACCTGGTCGCCGCCAGTATTTCGTAGGCAGCCCCGGTCTGAATCAGCAATCCTTCCCGGAAATGGCCGGCCAGGAATTGCAGGCCGATGGGCAGGGCGTCCCGGGTAAATCCGCAGGGAACGGAGATCCCGGGGATGCCGGCAAGATTGGCGGAAATAGTCAGGATATCGGACAGATACATTTGCATGGGATCGTCGGTGCGCTC
>JAKJAE010000463.1:507-812 GCA_022707665.1 Chloroflexota bacterium | reverse complement strand
CTCTTTGAGGGCGCTCCACTCCCACACCCGCACTTCTGCCGACACACCGACGGCGCGAAGATACTCGGCGATTGCTTGTGCCTCATCTGAACGGTCGGCAATAGTATCCACAATCACCGAGAGAGCCTTCGTGGAGTCGCCGCCTGCAGCCGGCCTAGGAATTGCCATGCACAGCAACAGGACGCATATGGAAATCGCTGTCACCCAACGGTACCTCATCTGCATGGTCACCCTCCGTCCATACTGGATTTCCAGATAGACTGGACGTGCGATCTGCCGAGCGGGGTTTGGGATGAGCCGAGACT
>JAKJAE010000463.1:0-497 GCA_022707665.1 Chloroflexota bacterium | reverse complement strand
TGCCCCAGTCGGTGAGATACATCTGCCTATCGCCTGCTAGGATTCTCTCTTTTAGAGCGCTCCACTCCCACACCCGCACCTCGGCCAATACGCCGACGGCGCGAAGGTACTCAACGATCGCCTGTGCTTCATCTGAGCGGTCGGCAGTGGTATCCACAATCACCGAGAGAGCCTTTGCGGGGTTGCTTCCCGCAACGGTCAGTGAACCTAGCGCGCACACTAACAGAAGGCTCAGAATGAGCTGAGTAGCTTCGGGCGAATACGAGATGAAGAGACAGGGGGCACATCGTGCCCAAAGAAAAGTGCCCAGGGTACACCCGGGCACAAATGGGCGCCCCTTCATTTCGCTTGCGAGGTTAGCTGACGGGCTCGGGCCGAAGGTGATAGCCCTACCTGCCTATTTGCAGGATTCGCCCCATCCACAGGGATTTGGTTCCCCCGCTCTTCCATCAGGGAAGATTCAGCGGATGCACGCCGGGAGGCGCACATCGTTCACG
>JAKJAE010000462.1 GCA_022707665.1 Chloroflexota bacterium | reverse complement strand
CCAGCCGATCTTTCTGGATGACGATAACTACATCTTCCTCCTGCGCAAGGTCAAAGCGTACCTCGCTCTCTATGACCTCACCATCATCGCCTACTGCCTGATGCCGAATCACTACCACCTCCTTGTCCACGCCCGGCAGAAGGATGTGCTGTCGCCGTTCCTTCAACGGTTGTTCAGTGGCTATGTCCAGGCCTTCAACAAGCAACACGGGCGCAGCGGCACCCTTTTCGAGGGGCGTGCCAGATGGGTAGCGGTTACGTCCGATGCTTATGTGCTGCAGCTCTGCCGCTACATCCATCTGAACCCGGTCAAAGCGGGCCTCGTGGGGGATCCCGCGGACTGGACGTATTCAAACTACCGGGACTGTGCTGGCCTGCGCTCGGGGACGATCCGCGATGATACGTTCATGCACATGTTCTTCACGTCGCCGGCAGACTACGCCGATTTCGTGATGGGTGCGATGGGCGATGAGCCCGGCCGGGCAGGTCTCGAAGCCTATATGCTCGACTAGATCCACCCCCTCGCAGGGTTTCCGCACCCTGCGAGGGGTTCTGGTGGGCGGTGTGGCGCAGAACCCTTGCGAGGGTGCCGAAACCCTCGCAAGGGAAGTCTCCCCCTCGCAGGGTTTCCGCACCCTGCGAGGGGTTCCGGTGCGGAGGCGGGCGCAGAACCCTTGCGAGGGTGCCGAAACCCTCGCAAGGGAGATCCCCCTCGCAGGGTTTCCGCACCCTGCGAGGGGTTCCGGTGGACGGTGTGGCGCAGAACCCTTGCGAGGGTGCCGAAACCCTCGCAAGGGACATCCCCTCGCAGGGTT
>JAKJAE010000461.1 GCA_022707665.1 Chloroflexota bacterium | reverse complement strand
GGGTGCTGCAGGATCGCATTGCAGCGGTGCGCCCGAATGCCGGTCCGCCGCGTGAATTCGCGAGCTACGAGATCTTCCAGCCGCGTGCCCCAGTAGGCAGCCTCAGAGGCCAATTCCTCGGCTGGGAT
The DNA here is from genome assembly GCA_022707665.1 of Chloroflexota bacterium. Taxonomy (GTDB): domain Bacteria; phylum Chloroflexota; class Anaerolineae; order B4-G1; family SLSP01; genus PWVB01. The sequence continues at coordinate 749 of JAKJAE010000461.1, read as the reverse complement.
CTCTCCCGCCTTCTCCATGTAGACCTGGATGGGAGAACGCCACGGGTTGAGCCCTGCGATCGCGGCTGCGTCTGATCCGCCGATGCCTAGCCGCCTGTGAACCAACCACTCGTCCCGCCCCATCTCGCGTGTATCAACGAGCCTGATCGCGCTCACTCGTCCTCGCCCTCCTCGTCGCCGTCGTTATCCGTGTCGCGCCCGTCCAGAGTCAGCCTGTCGTATCCACGGTAACTGGCGTATACCTCCCGAAACTTGTCCACGCAAATGTCGCAGTAGCCGTTATGCCTATCCGTCGGAAGTCCGCAATACTTGCAGGTTGTCATGTAGATCCTCCTTGCCAGAGGGCGCCTCCACCGTTGACGCGCAGCGTGACTGTGGTAAGATGGAGGTGGAAGCGCCCATACCAAGTGGGTCTCACCGAACCGGCTGTGAGTTTTTGCAGGACTCAGCCGGTTTTCTCGTTGGCCGGGGGCAGAACTCCCGGTGTTCCTCCCTGATGTCCTTGATCATCCCGCCACTCGGCGACTGCGGCCGCGACCTTGCGCGCGCTCGCCCTACATGCCGCCCGGTCCTCGCACCTCTCACCCGCTAGACACTCCCTCCTGCACACGTGATCACTCCCCCATTGCTTGCTGATCCTGCAGTGTCACCGCGAACTCGCCCTGCTCCAGCAACCGCTCCAAGACTCTCCGGCTCACCAGCCATAGCCGCGGCGTTCTCATAGCTGGTATGTATCCCTGAGCCACCAG
>JAKJAE010000460.1:556-892 GCA_022707665.1 Chloroflexota bacterium | reverse complement strand
CATACAAAGAACTGAAAGGTCCTCACGCTGCTTATCAAGCAGCACGCGAGCACATCCAGGGGATTCTGGAGGGAACCCTCGCAGGAAATTTCGCTCCAAATGCGCCGAAAGATGGCTGCCCGGATTATTGCCCAGCGATCGGTTGGTGTTGGCGTTATAAAGCGGGGTACAAAAATGAATGATCGCTTGGTTGACCAGGTACTAAAGCTTTTCACTTTGAATGATGAGCAGCGTGAAGCCGCGACCGAAACTGGTCGGGATGTGGTGGTAACCGCGGGCGCAGGCAGCGGCAAGACCTCCACGCTGGTTGCGCGATATGCCAGTTTACTGGCGAAA
>JAKJAE010000460.1:274-505 GCA_022707665.1 Chloroflexota bacterium | reverse complement strand
GCGTTCACGTGTGAGATTGAAATTGATGGAATTGCAATCGCAGGCCACTGAAAACGCCGATCAGCGCTATTGGTCGGAACTTTCCTCACAGATTGATTCGGCAAGAATTGGCACCATCCACAGCCTGTGCGCTGAGATCCTGCGAAACCATCCCGCGGAAGCCGGGGTGGATCCGCGCTTTGCTCTGATCGATGAAGGTCTTTCTGCAGCCCTCAGAAAGCAAGCCGTGAA
>JAKJAE010000460.1:0-264 GCA_022707665.1 Chloroflexota bacterium | reverse complement strand
CCGCCTCGAAACCAAGGAAGCATTCGAGATCGGGGGGGATAACAAATCGCACCTGATCAGGGAACTGGGGCAGCGCATGACATCGCCTGAAATTTTGAAATTGATCAATGAGCTGCGTGAGTATGATCCGAGCGAACTTCTGAAAGAAGAAAGCAGCACTATGGCAGACATGGTGCGGAACCTTTTAGTAAATTGGTCGGCAGCTGAGAAAGCGCTTGAGGAAGGTGACCCAATCGGTTGTTCGGCAAACCTTTTCCAGGCACG
>JAKJAE010000045.1 GCA_022707665.1 Chloroflexota bacterium | reverse complement strand
GGTGGCCGCGGGCGTCGTCGTCGCCTCCGGCACCTGGGCCTGGCTGCTCCGTGACCACCGGCGCCTCCTGCGCAATGTCGAGAGCTACACGCGCCACGACGATGCACCAGTGCAACCGCAACCGGCGCAGGCCTCGACCGTGCGGCTAGAGGTGCACCAGGAGAGCGCAGACGGGCGCCGGTGGCTATTCGACGAGCTGCCCGTCGACCGCGCGCGCGTGCTTGCGTGGGCGCGGGCGGTGGTCGGTGGGCGCAGCCTGGCACAAGGCGGATGGACCGGCAGCGGCGGCCCCTTCAGCCGGAGCGAGTATGACGCGCTGCTCGCCGCGATGCTCAAGGCGGGCGTGGTGCGTTGGGCGAATCCGCGCGCCCACGCGCAAGGCGTCGAGCTAACACCGATGGGCAGGGCGACGCTCCGCAAGCTGACCCAGGAGGAGCAATGAGCAAGGGACACAGTGTCCCACTATCACGCACGCACGCGCACGCAGGGAGCGGGGTCGCAGTTCGCGGTGATCGCACTACAGGGTGGGGGGAGGTGAACGACGATGCAGACAGCAATCCGGCAGGGAACGATATTCCTGGCGCTCACGCCAGACGAGACCCTGGTCCTGGTCGACGCGCTCCTGGCGTACCTGAACCGCCAAGCCGGGCGCTCGACGGCTGCCCAGGTATGGCGCGAATGGCTCATGGACCTGTTCGCGGCGCGAAAATGACCGTTGACAATGAACTAAAGAAACGCTAACATGTCCTTTAAAGCTGATTATAGGACAGTCCCAGGAGAGCGCCCCATGTCCATTATGCAGAGCCGCGAGCAGGGGATCGTCGACATCACCGAGCAGCTCATCGAGGACTGGCTCGCCGATGAGCGCGGTGATCTGAAGGCCGAGCCAACTATCACCGCCTACCGGAAGGGCATCGACATTTACAAGGCCTGGCGCGTCAAGCGCGGCATTCAGGATGAGCACGCGCGGGCGTCAGATATTCGCGACTTCCGGTCGTACCTCACGGAGCTGGGCTACGCCGCGCAGACCGTCAACCTCCGGCTGGCCGCGGTGAGATCATTCTACCGCTGGGCCGTCAACAATGACCGGCTGCCCTACAGCCCAGCGTCAGAGATTCGCGGCGCAACGCGCCACAAGAGCACCCACCACAAGCGCGATGCGCTCACGCCATCCGAGGTCAAGGCGGTGCTGGCAACGTGCGACCCCTCGACGCCTGCGGGCGCTCGCGATATGGCGATCCTGATCCTCATGGCCTACTGCGCCCTGCGAAGCATCGAGGTACACCGGGCCACCATCGGCGACCTGAAGACGAGCGGCGACCGCCTGGTCCTGGCAGTACAGGGCAAGGGCCGCGACGAGCCGGACGATATAGTCATCATCCCACGCGATCAGGAGCACCACATCAGGACGTGGCTCGTCTACCGCACTGGGCTGGGGCTGCGTGGTCCTGAGACGCCGCTATTCTGCGGCTTCAGCACGCGGAGCCACGGCGGCCCGCTCAGTCTGCGCACCATCCGGCGCATCGTCACGGCACACTATGAGGAGGCGGGCGTCGTGGGCGAAACCAAGACGACCCACAGCCTACGCCATAGTGCCATCACGAGCGCGATCCGCAACGGAGCCACGCCCATGCAAGTCCAACAGATGGCGCGGCACGCATCATTCGACACAACCCTGGGCTACGTCGCCGAGGTGAACCGCATCGACGCCCCAGCCGAGGACCTAATCAAGTATTGATATGAGCGAACAGACAACCATCAACCTAGAGACAACGGCTGAGTATTTCGCGGACTGGCTAATCGCACTCGCCCTAGAGTGGGGCTGGAGCGGGCCCACCGTAACGTGCGGCCCTACGGCAACCATACGCCTCAACAACGTGGTATCTGGAGAGCGCCCGACGGGCCACTATTGGGCAAGGCTGGCACTGCCCGGATATATGCAATGGTCAGGCATGGCGCCCGATGGTTCAGATATAGCCCACGTGATAGATGAGCTAATCGTGCTGGTGCTCGTGCCAACATCACCGACGCGGCTTCAAGTTACCATCACCAACACCATGCCAGATGCCCGCCCATTGTATGAGCACCTGCTCCGCGCGGTAGGCGACGCCTATCCCAGAGATACCGCCGACCTTCGAACGGGGCTAGAGAAGACCGAACCGGAGCAGGAACCGGCGCGGACCTATCGCCGGGACGACCCGCCAGCTCGCGAGGCGCCGCTCCCTGAGTGGTTCGACTGGTATCACGGCTGCAACGCTGACGCCGGGCGCCAGGTGGTGACGCTCGAAGACGTGGCCAAAGGCGTCGACCGCGGACTGAGCACCATCAAGAGGGCGCACGCGACATGGACGATGGAATATAGATAACTGCGATATGAGTATTGTCTAAAGAGGGGGTGTTTTTCACCTTTATCAGTAAGGGAACCGCGATGATACCTGGAAGCACCAAAATGGTACCGGAATGGTACCGTGAAAATCTTGTGCCTAGGCGGGGGGTGTTGTATGATAGACACATAGAACAGACATAGAACAAGGCGCGTTTTTTTAGCTCGGACAGTAGCACGCAGTAGTACCCAAGGAGGTGAAGCAATGCAGGAACAGGAACGGGAGCGGCCCTATGTTATCAGCTTCCGCGTGAGTGATGCTGAGCGGACCACGATCCGGCGGGCAGCGAAGGCGCTGCGGCGGTCGCCATCCGCCATCATGCGACTCTCAGTGCTCGCGCTAGCTGAGCAGGTGGCGCGGGGCAGGCGCACGGCGCCAGAGGTGCAATATGATCCGAGGCCCTAACGAAGCCGCCCCGACCTTAGGCAAGTCGGGGACGGCACCAGACAACGCGCGGGCGGCGCATCTATCTACCAATAGTGTACTCGCGCCTGGCTCCCTGTCAATAGGCCTACTTGACGCCGCCCTGGCGTATGCTGGCATGGGCTGGCATGTGTTCCCTTGCGATGCGGAGAAGCGCCCACTCACCACGCACGGCTTCCACGACGCGACAACCGACTTGGCGACGATTCGCGGCTGGTGGCGTAAGTGGCCTAACGCCGCAATCGGGATCGCCTGCGGCGCCTCCAAACTGGTCGCCATCGACTGCGACGTCAAGCACCCACCCACCGATGGCATAACCAACTTCGAGGCTCTCGGCGTCACCCACGATGGCGCGCTGCATAGCCTCACCGGCTCCGGTGGTATGCACGCAGTCTTTAGCGATCCGACCGGCGGCAAGATTCGCAACTCGACAAGCAAGCTGGCGCCCGACGTCGACGTGCGGGCGGCGGGTGGCTACATCATCGCGCCGCCATCCGTAACGTCGAGCGGGCCATACATCGCGCTCGAGCCGTGGGATCGCCAGCCGGACCCGCTGCCCGATGCACTGGTGCAACTACTACAACCGCAGCAACCGGCACAAGCGCAGCAACCGGCACAACCGCGAGCCTACGCGGGCACACCCAGCGCCTATGCAACAGCAGCGCTCAGAAGAGAGATCGACAAGGTACGGCGCGCCAGCGTCGGGACCCGCAACAACACACTGAACGCGGCGGCGTTCTCCCTAGGCCAGCTCGCGGGCGGCGGTGAGCTTGACCGGGCAACCGTCGAGGCTGAGCTAATGGACGCAGCGCTCGACGCAGGCCTCGATGAACACGAAGCAAGCATCGCCATCGCCAGCGGGATCGGTGATGGAATGCTCAAGCCACGCAGCCGCCCAGCACCCACGCGCACGGCCTCGGCGCGCCCTCCTGAGGAGCCACCAACTATGACCAAGACAGCAAGCCAACCACTAGACGTGCACCAGACCGACCTCGGCAACGCTCGCCGCCTGGTCGCCCGATATGGCGAGGTGCTGCGGTACTGCCCGAACGGCGGCGGCTGGCTCGCGTGGGACGGCAAGCGCTGGGAGCGTGACGACATGGGGCTGGTTGAAAGGTACGCCAAGGCGACCGTAGCCGCGATGTATGTGGAAGCCGCAGACCTCGACGACGATGCACGGAAGGCACTAGTACAGCACGCCCTGCGCTCCGAATCGGCGCAACGGCTCAGGAATATGGTCACACTATCCGACAGTGAGGAGGGCATCCGCGTACGCCCTGAGCAGCTCGACGCTAACGCCTGGCTGCTCAACTGCGCTAACGGTACGCTCGACCTGCGGACCGGCAACCTGGGCCCCCACCGACCCACCGACCTGATTACCAAGGTGACGCCAGTAGACTATGACCCGGACATGCCCACACCGATCTGGGACGCCTTCCTCGCCAGGATCATGAACGACAACGCGGGGCTGATCGACTTCCTACAGCAAGCATGCGGCTACGCCCTGACCGGATCGACCCGCGAGCGCGTGTTCTTTATCCTTCACGGCGGTGGCGACAACGGCAAGAGCACGTTCCTGGGCGCGCTATCCGAGGCGCTCGGAGACTATGCTCAGCAAACGGCCCCCGAGACACTCATGACCCGCGCGCGTGACGGCATACCCAACGACATCGCCCGACTGGCTGGTGCTCGGCTGGTGACGGCCTCCGAGAGCGAGGAAGGTCGACGGCTGGCCGAGAGCCTGGTGAAGCAAATCACCGGGGGTACCGACAAGCTGGTCGCACGATTCCTGCGAGCTGAGTTCTTCGAGTTCCTGCCACAGTTCAAGCTGTTTCTAGCCACGAATCACAAGCCGCAGATCGGGGGCACCGACAAGGCGATCTGGAACCGGATCCGCCTAGTACCATTCGCGGTGACGATTCCGAAGGCAGAGCAAGACGCCGAGCTGCCCGACAAGCTACGGGCTGAGCTACCCGGTATCCTGGCGTGGGCCGTGCGAGGCTGCCTGGCGTGGCAACGCGACGGCCTAAGCACGCCCCCGGAGGTGCTACAGGCTACGGCAGAATATCGCGCCGAGGAGGACCCGCTCGGGAAGTTCATCGCCGAGTGCCTTATGTACTCGCCCGCAGCCACGGCTAAGGCTGGCGAGCTGTACAAGGCATACGTGCAATGGATGGAAGACAACGGCGAGCGCGCCATCAGCGGAACAAAGTTCGGGCGGCTCATGACTGAGCGCGGCATCGACAAGTACCAAGACCGAACCGGCGTGCACTATCTCGGTATCGGCTTGCTAGCCAACGGGGATAAGGCGTGAAGGGTGTGAATAGTTGCAACCCTTTTTCCGGTAAAACAAGGCTGTATGGTGGTGTATTCCGTGATTACGGAAAAAGCCTTCACACCCTTCACACCCTTCACAGGAGCCATGTGGCATGAACACTGAGGAGATCATCGCCGTGATCGAGCGTGAGCGGGCAACGCTGGCGCCGTGCATCCTATGTGGCGCACCGACGCGCGGCTGTGGTGTCTGGCAGCCGGGCCCGCTCGATGCGGAGCTGCTCGGACAGCCGCCGGGTAAGTACAGATGGATCGTGTACCACCTATGTGACGGCCACGACCTAAAAGACACGGCGACATTCGCGGCTGCGGAGCGCGCGATCTTCGCCAAGCTGGGCGGCGCCTATCCTACGGCGCCGGGGAAGGCGACGGCATGAGCGACATCGAGCCTATCCCTGACCCGCTGCGCCTATCCGATGCGGAGCTGCGCGCGGTGTTCGGACCGATGACGGCGGCGGACCTAATGCGCACGCTGATTCTGAGCGAAGCGCACGACATCCGCAACGGGGCTGAGCGAGAGACACGGACGCTCCGCAAGCTATGGTACGACCTGATAAAGCCGGTCCTATCGCGCTCCGGTCGACTGAATGACAAGACATCGGGCGGCAAGGATGTGGACTGGGATGGCCTACTATCGCGCTATCTCGTCGAGCAGGTGCGCGCCGGAGCCGTGTCCTATGAGGAGCTGCGCATCATCGACGGCTCGCGCCAACGGCGGACAGCAACAGGCGTGACGCGACCGGTGCTATCGGTGCAGCTCGTCGGTGGGCATTATCCGTGGGTGATCCTGTTCACCGAGAAGGACACCATCTGGGGCGAGGTCGAGAGCCTGGCGACGCTGTACGGCGTGAGCGCGATCAGCGGCGGCGGGCAACCGGCAGCGACGTGCACCGCTGACATCGTGCGGCAGATCGTCGAGAGCCGCGCCTTTCAGGACTACCCCGACGAATACTACCCACCGCTGACCCTGCTCAGTCTCACGGACTACGATCCGGCTGGGTACTCCATCGCAGAATCTCAAGCTCAGCAGATTCGTGAGGTATCCGGGCGCTATCAGGTACGCCACGAGCGGATCGGGCTGACGCCGGACCAGGTGACGCCGGAGCAACGCGAGGCCAACGCCTACACCCCCAAGGGCGCAGGCCTGCGCGAATGGTACGCGGAGACGGGCGGCGTCGACGGTCTGCCCCTGGGCCTGGAGCTTGACGCGCTGCCACTATCGCGCCTCCGGCAGATGTTCGCCGAGGCCATCGAGGCCCATGTCGACCTGGAGCCGCGTCGCGACGATCTGCGCGCCGCGCTTGTCGAGCTGATCGCCTGGGAGACGCTACGCCCGGAGGTCGAGCGGCGCAAGCGCGAGCTGATTGCACTGGTGCAACGCGACGGCCTGGGGGAGCGCATCGCCAACACTGAGATACCAGACAACCTATTCACGGCAGCGGCTCGCGCTGGCTGGTCGACCATCGACCCTGTGGCGACGAGCGTCGGCGGCGTGCCGCTATTCGACTGCATCGACGAGGTGCGGGACATCATGAGGGAGGGGAGACAATGAGAACGAGCTTTTCTAGTGATCCTAATTCGAAGCTGGTAACACTGAGCTTTCAATGCGACTTCCATATAGCGCAGCTGGTGATGGCCTTTCTGGACATGTGTGCAGGCAACTACCCTAAGCTGGAGCTTGAGACGCTCGACGCGGCGGGCGAGCTGCTCGATGCCTTGTGTGAGGTCAATCACCTGGTGGCGGAAGGCATAGGCGGAACCGGGCGTGAGGAGGATTACGTCGAGGCCGTGGTCTGGTCTGGGCTGGAAGACTACGTCACATTTACACGACGCCATGCCTATGATGCCCTACGGAAGGCGCCGCAAGAGACATCCGAAGGAGGGGAGTGATGGCTGAGAAGAAGCAGCAACGAAAGACGGTGGGCGCGCTGTATCCGGACTACCTGCACGCGGCGGACCTCGACGGCCCGCTGCGCGTGACGATCGCCCGGGCGGACGTGCGCAGCTTGCCCATGCCTGGCGGCTGGTACGGCTGGCGCTGCGTGCTGACATTCGAGGAAGACCCGCGCCCCCTGGTGGTCAACAAGACGCAGGCGACGGCGATCGCCGAGCTGGCCGGGAGCGACAGCTTCACCGAATGGCCCGGCGTCGCGGTGGTCCTGGCACCCGGCGTGAGCCACAACCGGCGGCCCACCATCGTTGTGCTACAGCCTGACACTATCCCCGCTTGACTGAGGCTGGATGGCGATGGGCTGGGAGAATCGCGGTAATCAAGCGTACTACTACCGCAAGCGCCGCCGGGGCCGCCGGGTAGTGTCGGAGTACCTGGGCAGCGGCGACCTCGCCGAGCTGGCCGCGCAGATCGACCAGGAGACAGCCGCAGCGCGTGCCGAGGAGCTACGAGCGCAGCGTGAGGAGCGCGCGGCCCAACGGGCGATAGATGGCGCGCTCGACGCAGCCGGGCGCCAGACGGCCCTGCTACTGCGTGCCTATTTGCTCAGCAATGGTTATCACACGCACAAGGGGCAATGGAGGAGGAAGCGGCATGAGTGACCAGATCGTCAAGGTGAGCGTGAAAGACAAATCCACCCGCGATATGCTACAGCGGCTCGAGACGAAGCACCCCAAGCCGGAGGACGTGCAGGCGCTGCGCGAGCTGTTTGAGGCCAGCCCCGACATGTGGCGCATGGTGGGCGATATGACCCACCATGCGCTGAGCGCCATCGTCGAGCACGCCGCTGGGGGGAACACCTTCATCAAGGAATCGCTGCTCGAAGGCTATCGGGCCATCTGTCGCGACTTGGGACACGCGGAATCATCGGCGCTCGAGCGGCTGCTCATCGAGCAGGTAGCACTGTGTTGGATGCGGCACAACGACCTGGAGCGCCGCTATACCAGCGTGACCCAGGCCGGGCAGACCATCAATCAAGCGGACTACTGGGAGCGGCGTCTCGCGGCTAGCCAGCGGCGCTATCTGCGCGCGTGCGAGACGCTAGCGCGAGTACAGCGGATGGACCTGCCCGCGATTCAGATCAACGTCGCGGAGCAACAGGTGAACATGCAGGGATGACAGGACAACCAACAGGAGGGAGAGGAATGACACAGGACACGGTGGCTTCGATTGTGAAGGCGGCAATGGCGGCGGTGGCAGCGCGGGAGACTGCGGCTGAGCAGCTCCTCCGGCAGGCAAGCATGAAGGTCGTGGAGCGCATCGCGCTCACCGATCTGCCAATCGCTGACGATGGCGAATTACAAGACGGCAATCCAGACGATGAGGAGAATACCGATGAGTAGCACAGAGACGATTGTAGAACAGATGGACGCGGCTCAGGCTGAGGCCCAGGCACAACACGACAAGGTAGACCGGGACCTCCAGCACGTGCTAACCAGCGTGCTACCGACTTGGAAGGGCGATGCGGCGCGAGAGTACGAGCAGGCCGAGCGGGCCGCAGCCGACGCGAAGCGGGCCAAGATCGAGGCCGAACTCACGACAACCAAGCGCAAGCTATACCGGGAGGCCGTCGCCGCCCTAACGGCTGAGGAGGAAGCCCACGAAGCAGCGATCTATGCCGCCCTCCTGGGCGATGGCCCCCAGGGCGTCGAGCAATGGCGCGAGGCCGATCACCGGCGCCCGTTCGTGGAGGAGGATGTAGCCAGGATACCCATGACCGAGATACCGAAGCGGTACCGCCTGGCCTTGGATAGCAAGGACGTGGTGGGCGCGTTTTTATGGCGTCGCTATGGCGAACAGCGGATACACGACGCGATAGCCGAACAGGCCAAGGCAGGCAACTTCTCGCCCGACCTGCATATGCTCCTTGCCGAGATGCAGGCCCTCACCGGCGACAAGATATCGCCCAAGCTGAAGGCTGAGGCCAAGCGGCTCGACCGGCTAGACTCCGAACTCAAGCGCCGCAACCCCGACTTGACGCGCGAAGCTGTGGCTGCCAAGTACGGCATAAGGACCCACTAGCGATTGCGTGGGCGGGGCGGCTCCTCTCCTCCGTCCCGCCGATTGGGGGCCGGACGTCTGCCACCGGCCCCCTAATGTGATCGACGAGCAAGACAGTGTGGACATCTGGCGGATTCGGTATGTCGATGGAAAGAATGAAAAGGAGCTAAAGAATGAGCAACGCTAACCGATGGTCATACTTTGTCGATTATGAGCCGTGGCACACGCTCATGCGCGAAACACGCGAGCGGCGCATCGAGGCGCGGGCTAACCGCTGGCGCGCGTGGGCTACGGATCGCGCCCGCGACAACACGCTCGAGGCACACCTCGAGGCGCTGCTCGAATATCCGCGATGACTACGCCGTGCGCCTGGACTGCCTGAAACTGTCACTATAGGCAGTCCAGGCGCGCCACCCGCGTTCAGTGCTGCGTGTTCAGTGCTCGCAGCTTGACGCCCCACCGGCGGTGCATACCATAGGGCGCATATCTGGCGCGCTCCTGGCGCCAGTTGGCGGCCTGGAGGTGGGGCATGTGGTATGTGATCGTTGGCGCCGTCCTGGCGCTTGCGGGGATAGGCGTCGCCATCGTGGCCGTGCGTCGATGGGTGCAAGCTGAGCGCCGGGCAGCCAGCGCCGAAGCGCAACGCGACGCGGCAACAGAGACGAACGCCCTCGCCATCCGCGGCCACGACGCCGAGCTTGAGCTGGCGATGCGGCGCGTCGCAGACTACGAACGCGAATGGCGGCGCCTGCTTGCGATCCTGGTCAAGGAAGGGCGCGCCCCTGCCGAGGCCTTGACGGCGCCGCCCGGTGAGGCGGTGATCGCGATGGGCTCCGCACCCAGCGGCCCGCCCCACGTCGAGGGCATCGCGCCCACGACGATGCAAACCACGCTTGAGACGATCGCCGAGCGCGCGCTCACGACTGACCGCCCGTTGGCGCGGCCCGGGCTGGTGGTCGCCGGTGGCCTATCGCGCAACCAGTACGACGCCCTGCGCGCTGCCCTTGTCGAGGCGGGCTACTTCGAGCGGCCCACCGGGCGGCAATCGCCGGTGCTCACACCTCGCGGGCGCGCGATGCTGGCCGCGATTCGCGAGGGCGACCTGGTGCTGTAGTATGCTGGCGCCAGAATCGCCACAGAACGCCAATGCGCCAGGATCGCGCCAACGCGAACACTACGGCCCACAGAACGCCCTACAGAACCACGCTACGCCACGCCAAAGGAAAAGACGACGCACGCGCGCTCAGAAACGCTCCTGCCCCCTCCTGGGTGGCATGGCGGGCCTCCTGGCGAGGTTATCGCGGTAGAGTGCCGATTCTGTGATGATTCGAGCAGCAACAACCGCCCAAAACCTGACATGACCCTGACACGCCCACGCTCAGAAACGCCCGTTTGCAATGTCACCCCACCCGCCCGGGGATAGGCCACAGGTCCGACAAGCCGCCCCGCTCCCCACCCTGCGGTAACTGGTGCTTGACAAGTTAAGGATTATGAACTATAATGGGGATATGAGCGAACAACCGAAGCAGACACCATACACCGCATCGAGCCTGGCCCGCGCTTCTGGCGTGAGTGTAGTCTACATATCGCGCCTATGCAGGCAGGGCAAGATACCAGCGATGAAGATGGAATCTGTCTGGTTGATCGCGCGCGAGGATGGCGACGCCTGGATGGCATCACGCCAGGCACGCCAGGGACCCTAACAACGCCCTATAAAAGACGGCCCGCGTAGGTGCGGAAACACCCACGCGGACCTAACCCCAAGCCGAGACGCAACCTCGGATGGAGCTACAGGCCATTATACACCCTGTGAGCGCCCTCCTAGCCAAATCGGCGGGGAGGGCGTTTTCATTGTCTCACAGGGAGGTCAGAGCGATGGATCCGTATCTATGGAGTGAGCGGGCGGCAAAGTCACACCAGGAAGCAGTGTGGCGTGAGATGGCCTATCAGGAGCGCCGCAAGCGTGAGGCGACCCGCCTCGCGGAGATAGTGAAGCCTGGCGACCACGTCACGGCGAAGGTGTTGGGCACCATCACGAGCGAGCTGGGACGCGCGGCTGCCAAGGCGGTTGACGACGCGAGCGCCCCCTGCTTGGCGTGCGGGCTGAACACCTACCGGGCGCCAGTGTGCAACGAGTGCCTAGAGGAGCCCTACGTCGACGCGGCGCGGCAGGATCGCGACAGCGCGGGCTACGGGTACTGGTAGGAGGCGCGCAATGGACAAGAGCGACAAGATCGAGATGCTCGCCAACGCGCTCAGCAAGGCGCAAGCCACCATGCCCGCAATCCCGAAGCGGGGCCGTGGGCAGGTGGGGCAGCAAGCCACCAGCTATGTAACCTTCGATGACCTGGTCGCGACCGTGCGACCGCTCCTGGCCGCCAACGGCTTGTCATTCGTGCAGCTGCTCGACGCGGGCAGCCTGACCACGGTACTCATGCACACCTCGGGGCAATGGCTCGCGGGCTCGACGCCCATCGAGGCGATGGCGCCCAACCGGGGCACGAATGAGATGCAGGCCTACGGCTCGACCTTGACCTATCTCAAGCGGTACGCGCTGGCCGCGCTGCTCGGCGTAGCCTCCGACGACGACGATGATGGGCACTCGGCGACGGCTGGCGCCAAGAGTACCAAGAAACGCCAAGAGCACGCGCAGGCAGCCACGCCGGAACCTGAGCCGCAGATCGAGGGCGCCGCGGCGCTATTCGGCGCGCAGACGGTGGTCGAGGGCAACGGCTATCCGGTCGATAGCTGGCTCGACTTCTCCGACTATGTGCTCGACAATCTGGAGCACTATACGGCGCGCGCGCATGTGGTGAACGCGCTCAAGCTGGGCGGCATCGAGACGCCCTGGCTCACCTGGTCGCCTGAGATGGCGGCGCGGTGCTGGCAGTACCTCGCGACCCGCGTCGAGGTGGTGAAGTGAACGCGCGCGCGCGGGCGATGCGCGTGGTGTGGGCCCTGGTGCTGGTCGCCGGGGCCCTGGGCTGGCTGAGCATCGCGGTGTGGCTGGTAGGGGTGCTATGATGGCGCCGACATTCGAGACACTAGGAGGGCAATGATGGAGATTCTAAGCTGGGAGCCGGGTGTTGTGACGGTGGCGCTCACTGAGGCGGACGCCTGCATATTGAGCGAAAGCATCGAGGTCGAGGCGTTCCTCGAGCCCGGGTGCAACGATGGCCGCTATGAGCACGCGGCGGCGCTGCGCTCAGCCTTCCAGGGGATCGTCGAGGCGCTGCGCCTACAGGAGCGGGTGATCGACCAGGCGCTCGCCAAGACAAGGGGCAATAGAATGACGCGCGATGAGATCATCGACCGGCTGGGGGCGGATACCTGGGGGCAGGTGCTCGACGCCTTCGGCGGGCTGGATCGTGACGCAATCCTCGCCAAGCTGAATGACATCTTCGAGCACGATGACAACGCAGAGCTGGCGAGGTCGCTCGCGGAGGCGCTTAGTGAAGACTGACGGCAGCTGGGAGTACGACGAGATTCGGGCCGCCCTGGGGAAAGTGATCGACGCCAACGCAGGGCGGCCTCGCCGTCGCTGGGAGCAGACGCCCACCGAAGCCACGCAGTACAGCACGCCCAACCTGGACGCGCTGCGCTCCGTGGCGGGCGTGACCCTCGATGACTGGACCTCGGCGCACTATGAGACGCCAAGCCGCACGCCAACGCTGGCGGGCGATGTAGGCGTGCCAGCGGCGCAGGCGCTCATATCTGGCGCGCTGGCTGGCGTCCTGGCTGGCGTGGGGATCGCCGGGAGCGGCGTCGAGCTGAGCGGCTGGGCAGCGG
>JAKJAE010000459.1:603-894 GCA_022707665.1 Chloroflexota bacterium | reverse complement strand
CCTGCCAGAATCCTCTCCTTGAGGGCGCTCCACTCCCACACCCGCACTTCTGCCGATACACCGACGGCGCGAAGATACTCGGCAACTGCCTGCGCTTCATCTGAGCGGTCGGCGGTGGTATCCACAATGACTGATAGTGCCTTCGCGGGGCTGCCTGCCGCAACCGGCGCCGAGGTTGCCATACACACTGACAGGAGGATCACTGAAATGGCCGTCACCCAACGATGTTTCATCGACACCATCACCCTCCGTACATACTGGATTTCCGGATAGCCGGCTGTGCGATCTGCA
>JAKJAE010000459.1:339-593 GCA_022707665.1 Chloroflexota bacterium | reverse complement strand
GGGCGAATGAGCCAGGTAGCTTCGGGCGAATACCAGATGAAGAGACAGACGGCACACATGGCCTGAAGAAAAGTGCCCGGGGACACACCCGGGCACAGATGGGCGTCCCTTCATTTCGCTTGCGAGGTTAGCTGACGGGCTCGGGCCGAAGGTGATAGCCCTACCTGCAAGTTGCAGGATTCGCCCCATCCACTGGGATTTGGTTCCCCCGCTCTTCCACCAGGGAAGATTCAGCGGATGCGCGCCGGGAGGCG
>JAKJAE010000459.1:0-287 GCA_022707665.1 Chloroflexota bacterium | reverse complement strand
TCCAGGAGAGGCGATGTCAACCGCCACCCCACCTGGCGACCTGCGCGCGAGAGCCCGCGCGCCCTGTGTAGGGCGGGTTCTCTGACAGGCCTGAATCGATAATGCTATAATGAATGCACGGAGGTGTTGGCCTTGACTGCAAACAGCCCCCGTCTGCCGCTGGTTTCCGCTGTAGACGTCAGCAAGGACTTCATCAGCGCCGAGTCGTTTCTCTCGCGCCGGCTCGGGGGCGCCGGTACTCGGCGCACACTGGCAGTGGACCGTGTTCACCTCGACATATACGCAGG
>JAKJAE010000458.1 GCA_022707665.1 Chloroflexota bacterium | reverse complement strand
GTCGAGGTTCTCCTCAATGCTGCGGTTACGGTACGGACTTTCAGTGCCGGGCTGGGTAGGGGTACCCTTCTGCTCCGCGATGGTCTCGGCACTCTGGTCATCCACATAGGCGAGGCCGCGATTAATCAGCAATACAGCAAAATTCCACAGCTTGCCAAAATAGTCCGAAGCGTAGTATTCCCGGTCTTCCCAGGTAAATCCAAGCCACTTGATATCTTCCTTGATGGAATCAACATACTCCACCTCCTCTTTGGTGGGGTTGGTGTCATCAAACCGCAGGTTACACTTTCCGCCATACTTTTCGGCCATGCCGAAGTCAAGGCAGATCGCCTTTGCATGCCCGATATGGAGGTAACCATTCGGCTCGGGCGGGAAGCGGGTATGAACACGGCCATCGTTCTTCCCTTCACTCAGGTCTTTCTCAATGAACTGCTCTATGAAATGCTGCGATTCAGGTTTTGTTATCTCTTCAGACTCTTTCATTTGCTTTTTTGATGAACTATACAAAAATACACGGAATTGGGGTACAAAACTCAGCAAAGGTGCTTTTTTGACAAACCTGCCGGTTTGCAGGTGCCGCCGGGGAACTTGAAATGCTATAATCATACCCTGTATGGCCGAACTTTCAGCTGACAGCTGCATGTGCCTCCGGGGAGGTCAGAGTGCTATGATTATACCCTGTATGGCCGCGGTCTCAGCTGACAGCTGCAGAAGCCGCCAGGTGTGCTACCTGGAAATTTCCACACTGACCCGGCCTATCCTTCCGCCCATCACGGGATTGAGCTTGGAAACCCTGACGGTTGCCTTGCGGATACCCGTCAGTTCACCATACAGGGCATCAAGAATACGCGTTGCAATATGCTCCAGGAGGTTGGATGTCTTCTCCATCTCCCTCTTGACTATCAGATA
>JAKJAE010000457.1:652-918 GCA_022707665.1 Chloroflexota bacterium | reverse complement strand
GGAACGAGCTACCCATTCATCACGCCGACAGATATTGGAGATGACAGCCGCAATGTTCAACCCGCACGATTTATCAGTGAGCTAGGAAGAAAGAGGCATTCTTCTGCAATGCTTCCTCCCAATGCTGTTTGTTTTACTTGCATTGCTTCCATTGGGAAAATTTGTATGACCAAACAGTTAAGTTTGACCAACCAACAGATTAACTCAGTCATCGTGGACGAATCAAAACACGATCCTCGTTATGTGTTCTATTTGTTGATAACTGA
>JAKJAE010000457.1:0-629 GCA_022707665.1 Chloroflexota bacterium | reverse complement strand
GGCTGGTGGTGCGGCACAGCCGCTTCTCACGCAAACCGTTTTGAAACAAGTTGAAGCATATGTTCCACCTCTACTCACGCAACGGAAAATCGCGGCGATTCTTTCGGCCTACGACGACCTGATCGAGAACAACCTGCGGCGGATCAAGATTCTGGAGGAGATGGCGCAGAACCTCTACCGCGAGTGGTTCGTCAAATTCCGCTTCCCCGGACATGAGAAAACCCGCTTTGTCGATTCCCCCCTCGGTCAAATTCCAGAGGGATGGGAGGTGAAGGGCGCAATGGAGAACAAGAATTGGTCATTCATCCATCAGAGTATCGGACCGTATGAGGGTATAAAGCGTTATTATGCGACTGCGGATATTGATGGAATCGCAATAACTGGCAATGGCATTGAATATATATACAGCAAAAAGCCTAGCCGCGCACAGAAGCAGCCTTTGCTGAACTCCGTCTGGTTCGCACGAATGCAGGATACCTATAAGGTGCTTGCGGTAGCCAAGCCAAACGCCACTCTGACAACAAACAGCATGCTCTCGTCAGGTTTTGCAGGTTTTAAGGCTCCTGACGAGGACTCGTTTGCGTTCCTGTTCTTGACTATAAAATCCAATGAGTTCCATTCCGAGAAGG
>JAKJAE010000456.1:706-959 GCA_022707665.1 Chloroflexota bacterium | reverse complement strand
TTGATAAAAACGCGCTTTTGGAAATAATCCGGCGTTATACCCGCGAAGCGGGCGTCAGGGATTTGGAGAGAAATTTGGCGGCTGTTTGCCGGAAAATCGCAAAACTGGCGGCGGAAAAAAAGAAATTCGCCAAGAAAATCGGCAATCTAGAGGTAAAGAAATTTCTCGGTCCGGAAAAATTCAGCTCTACCCTTTTGGAAAAGAAAGACGAAATCGGGATGAGCACCGGCTTGGCTTGGACGGAATCCGGCGG
>JAKJAE010000456.1:369-635 GCA_022707665.1 Chloroflexota bacterium | reverse complement strand
CATGAAAGAGTCTTGCCAGGCGGCAATGTCCTATGTTAAAAGTCATTGGCAACAACTTGGTTTAAAAGAAAATTTTGCCAAGAATTTGGATGTTCATGTTCATGTTCCCGAAGGAGCTGTTCCCAAAGACGGGCCTTCGGCCGGAGTGACAATTACCACTGCTCTGGTTTCCGCCTTGACCAAAAAACCCGTCAGGCGGGAGGTGGCGATGACGGGCGAGATTACCTTGCGCGGCCGGGTTTTGGAAATAGGCGGCGTTAAAGAAA
>JAKJAE010000456.1:0-344 GCA_022707665.1 Chloroflexota bacterium | reverse complement strand
CGGGCGGGAATAAAAACCGTCATTTTGCCCAAGGAAAACCGGAAAGATTTGATTGAAGTTTCCAAAGAAGTCAAAAAAGATATTAAATTTATTTTTGCTTCCGATTTGGATCAAGTCTTAAAAGAGGCAATTAAGTAGCCTTGCATGGTATAATTTCTTCGTCTGGGTCTCTTCGACACGTCAAACGTGCTTGATGGTTGCCTGGTTAGGCTCGGCCCCATCGTCTAGCGGCTAGGACAGCAGGTTCTCATCCTGTAAACCTCGGTTCGAGTCCGAGTGGGGTCACAATTATGTTTTATCAAAAAATAGACAATTCAAATTTTCTTATCCGGGTTGAACGGGGA
>JAKJAE010000455.1 GCA_022707665.1 Chloroflexota bacterium | reverse complement strand
GACGAAAGGGTCGCTAGATACGGTCATCAGCACGAAGTTGCGGAGATCGTGCTCACAAGGGCGTATTACAATCGTGTCGGATGAAGCGATACCGTCTACAAACGCGATGCCGACTTTGTGGAAGTAGGGGCGAATTTTTCCAAATAAGATATCGCCTTCGTGAAATCGATGTTTGCTGCTCGTTATCTGCTCCGCTGTGCCCCATTCGCCAAGAGAAATTGAACGGCGGGGCATATGTTCCAGGCCAATGTATGGAGTATCCGGCTCAAGTGCCTCCGGTTTCACCGTTTCACGAATCTCTTTGCACAGGTCGCCAAGTGTCCTTCTCTCCCACCCCTCCGGCACGCCGTCCTTGATCGCAACGTGCTCGTGGCCGGGGAAGCGGAGGTGGACGAACCACTCCCGGTAGAGCAACCGCGCCGCCTCTTCGAGCAGCTGGATCCGCCGCCGGTTGTTCTCGATCAGGTCGTCGTAACTCTTTAGAATGAACACAATAGATTTTTGCGTTGCTCTGTCAGGTACGCATATTGGAATTCTATTGATAACGCCTTGATTTAATGACGCCATTGTTGCTTTGTTGGAACATTGGCTGAGCATCCACTGTTTATGGTTGTCTAGTCTCAAAACAAAGGAAAGAAATATCGGGTCTATGGAACCAGATAATACTCGGAGGCGTATACAGTCAGAACCCTGTACCCAGCCTGCTTGCTCATCAGAGACCAACAGATGTCGATCAACTGCACCTTTCCGTCCGAATACTATATCGTTCCGTTCCAGAACATGCTTTTTCAATCGTTTTACAACTGAATCTGGTATATACTCCAGTTTGTCCGGTCGCAAGTTGCCGTATCCGATATTGCGGACATTTATTACGGGAGTCCCTTCAGAGGTATAATCTGACGCTCCAAGTTGAGTGCCAAATGGTCCTGTTTGAATGTGAATTTGCCCTGAAGCAACAAACTCTC
>JAKJAE010000454.1 GCA_022707665.1 Chloroflexota bacterium | reverse complement strand
ATCCGCAAGGCGCCTATACTGGACATTGAGACCCCTGAGCCTGAGGGAGTACACGGATCTGGGATCCAGGCGCACCGCTCCAGCAGGTTCTCGATATGCACCTATCAGGAGGCATCTTTGGACACTTACACCGAACCCGCACGAACGCTTCCCCGCCACACCTATGACGTCGTCGTCGCAGGCGGAGGCACCGCCGGCGTCGTGGCTGCCCTCGCCTCCGCCCGTCAGGGCGCGCGCACGGCCCTCATCGAACTCAAAGGGTACACAGGCGGTGTAGCCGTCGAGGGCGGGACTGCACTTCACAGCTTCTACAACCTCTGGACGGCCTTCCCGGGCGTCGAGAAGCGCCAACTGGTGGCGGGCATTCCCCAGGAGATCGTCGACCGACTCGCGCAGGCAGGGGGCACCACGGGCCATGCAGCCATGCTTGCGGGCTATGACTACGATGCCGTCTGTACCGCGATCGATACGGAGATCACCAAGTTTGTCACCCTCACGATGCTGGAAGAAGCCGGCGTCGATCTGTGCCTCAACACGATGGCCGTGGACGCCGTCGTCGACGGACCCGTCGTTCGTGGCGTCGTCACGGAGAGCCACCAGGGCCGTGAGGTGCTGATGGCGCACGCCTTCGTCGATACGACCGGCTACGGAGATCTCGCGGCACGGGCCGGGGCCGCCTACACCGAGCCCAACGACTACCCTGTCGTCAATAGCATTGGCCTGGCGAACGTCAGTGTAGAGGCCTACGACGACTTCATCACCGCCCACGATGCCCTCACCCAATATGCCCGTGGCTGGCGAAGCGGTAAGGAGGACCAGATCGTGCGTCTCGATGGCCGGGCCACACGGATGCCAGAAGGCTTTGCGCGTGAAGCGGCTGAGATCGGCATGTCGATGGTCACGACTACCACCCACGATAACTACTACATGTTCATCAAGATCAACTACACCATGCCCACCAGCCCTACCGACCGCGATGCC
>JAKJAE010000453.1:741-983 GCA_022707665.1 Chloroflexota bacterium | reverse complement strand
GCAGGTGGAGCTGGCGCAGCTGGAATACCGACTGCCGCGGCTGACCCGTGCCTGGACGCATTTGGCGCGCCAGGCTGGCGGCGGCGCAGGACGAACTGGCAGCGTTGGCGGCGTCGGTTTGCGCGGCCCGGGCGAAAAACAATTGGAAGTTGACCGCCGGGAAATCAAGACCCGCATTGCCAGGCTGCGCGAGGAGCTGGAAAAGGTGCGCGAACACCGCCTGCGCCACCGGGAACACCGCC
>JAKJAE010000453.1:0-674 GCA_022707665.1 Chloroflexota bacterium | reverse complement strand
AAATCCACCCTGCTAAACACCCTCACCAACGCGGATATTTATGTCGCGGACCAGCTTTTTGCCACGTTGGACCCTACCACGCGCCAATTGGAGCTGCCCTCAGGGCAAACCATTGTTCTTACCGATACGGTCGGCTTCATCCAAAAGCTGCCGACCCAACTGGCGGCTGCCTTTCGGGCGACGCTGGAGGAAATTGCGGAGGCTGACCTGCTTATTCACGTGGTGGATATCTCGCATCAGAATGCGGCTCAGCAAAAGAAAACCGTGCTGGAGACCCTGTTGGAGATTGGCGCGGGGGATATCCCGGTCATCACGGCTTACAACAAGGTCGACTTGTTGGCGCCGGAAGAGTTGGAGCGCGTGCGCCAGAATCTGGAAACCCAGGCGCTGCTCATCAGCGCGAAAAACGCGGCCGGCATAGGCGCGCTCTTGGAAACAATTGGGCGCGAATTATTTAGCGCCTACGTGCATTTGGATGTACTGCTGCCGTACAACCAGGGGCATTTGGTATCTGTTTTTCATGAAAAAGGGCACGTCCAGAAACTTGAACACACCGAAACGGGCATTCGCATCCTGGGGTATTTGCCTAAAGAGCTGGTTGCGCATTTTGCGCCTTTCCAGCGAAAACTGAGCGGTAAATAAAAAAACTCCACGCGGCGCGTGGAGTTGAATGC
>JAKJAE010000452.1:638-1002 GCA_022707665.1 Chloroflexota bacterium | reverse complement strand
TCAGTAATCACGAATAATACAGTGCAATTCTACCCGATAAACAGCTGCGGGTCTCTGCGGCTTACACCTTGTTCAATGAACATTTTGACTGACCCGAAAATGAACACAGTTATTTTAGTGCATTGCTTTGAGCAGCCAAAAATTCTGCTTTCTCCGCAGACCAAACGCTGAACTTTGAAAGAACAAGCCCTATCCGACATAACGCGCCAACGCTTCAGCGCGCTGAAACTTCCCCGTCCGGGGGAGCATCCGGAAGTTCAATTCGAGAAGGCTGGTTGGCAGAAGCCGCCATTGAAGCAGCCGGTCGGTATCCTGGAGCACGTCCTGCGGGGCGCCGTCCGCCACGATTTCGCCGTCAAAGAGC
>JAKJAE010000452.1:0-587 GCA_022707665.1 Chloroflexota bacterium | reverse complement strand
ACAATGATGCGGTTCGCGTAAGTCAGCGCCAGGTCCAGGTCATGCGTGATAAAAATAATTGAATCAAAGCCCGGCATTTGCAGGATAGTGTCCATAAAGGATTGGTAGTTCCAGTAATCCTGCCCGGCGGTGGGCTCGTCCATCATCAGGATGCGTGAGCGCATGGAAAGCACGGAAGCGATGCTGACCCGCTTTTGCTGACCAAAAGAAAGCGCCAGCGGTGGGGTGCCCAGCTCTTCCTCGAGGTGCACAGATTGAATTGCCCAACGCACATTTTCCGCGATGGTTTCTTTTGAAAAGCCCAGGTTTTGCGGTCCAAAAGAAAGTTCGTCTTCGACAGTTGCGGCAAAAAGCATCTGCGTCGGGCTTTGGAAGACGTAACCTACAGTGCGGGCGGCTTTGGCCACTGTTGTTGATTTGGAATTCATACCCTCCAGCAGCACGCTGCCGCGGGTGGGTTTGAGCAAACCGAGCGCGTGTTTGACGAGCGTGGTTTTCCCGGAGCCGTTGTGCCCCAGGATTGCGATTACCTCGCCGGTATAGATATTCAGATTAATCCCGTGCAATACCTCGGGCAAATCTTCATG
>JAKJAE010000451.1:316-1011 GCA_022707665.1 Chloroflexota bacterium | reverse complement strand
GAAGATCTTTCTTCGTGATCGCGGCAAAGATCGCTCCGCCACCCATCATGTCCTCTTTGAAGAAATGGCTTTTCAGTGCATAAAAAAGAAGGTTCTGTTGATTCCGGTTTGAGCGGATGGCGGCGAGACCTCGTCCGATGATGATCTTATCTTGGGTAATATTGATCCTTCCCACAGGCGCTCTGACGCTAAACAGAATGTCGCCGGGCTCCGCTAATCGATTCGGGATAGTGCAGTAGGTCTCGTGAGATGGAAAGCGGATGCCGAAGTTCGTCACGCCTTGGTGAAAGGGAAGCCCGTTTCCTTCTTCGTTGTAGTAGATCGATTTCGGGCTTTGACCCATTGTTATGTCGGAGATCTCTTTGAGCGCCCTTTTGTCCCACCCCTCCGGCACGCCGTCTTTGATTTTGGTGTGTTCGTGGCCGGGGAAACGGAGGTGGACAAACCATTCCTTGTAGAGCAGCCGCGCCGCCTGCTCCAGCAACTGAATCCGCCGCCGGTTGTTCTCGATCAGGTCTTCGTAGGCGGAGAGGATTTCGACGATTTCATCCTGCTTCTTAGGGGCAAAGAGAGGAACCTTCAGCCCGCCAAGAATCTTTGTGTTGAGGTTGAGCATTGTTGTGCCAACGGCATTACGCTCAAGCCATTCAACGCTTTGACGAAGCCCAAGAAAATAGAAAAGAAACTTCGAACGT
>JAKJAE010000451.1:0-306 GCA_022707665.1 Chloroflexota bacterium | reverse complement strand
AATCGAACTCGGATAATATGTGACTCAAATGTCGTAGGTTCATCTAATTCCTTCACCAGAGAGCACTTTCCCGCGCCAGCCAAAACAAGTGATTGTCTTGCAAACAGAAGGTCGCCACATTCAACCAGCATGGTCGAAACTTCTTTTTCATTCATGGGCACGCGTTCCATTTCAATAGGCCCTATCCGATCATTGGCGAAAAGTTCTCCCATATTGATCATTTTGAAACCATTGCCCCGGACACGTGCAGGCCCGCTGAGCCCATTCTTAGACGGGACTAAATAAAGGCTCTCGAACTCCTGTGTC